>CAZASP010000001.1:0-35030 GCA_964487865.1 uncultured Clostridium sp.
GTTGCATCTTTCATTAATTGATAAATCATCGTCGCAATAATTTCTAAATGGGCTAGTTCGTCAGTACTTCCACGATGTCAGTGGGAGGTATCTTATGAATTGTAAATATTTAAAACTAAAATTAAATCATAAATTAGAATGTAAATTAACAAACAAATTAGTAACTTTTAACGATTGTAAAAATTGTATAAATAAAAAATATAATAAAACTAAATCAAGTAAATTAGCTAAACTAGAACGTAATAGAACTAGCATATTAACTAACGATTTAAAACATTGTATAATTTGTGGAAAGCCTAAAGATAATCTTCATGAAATATTTTTTGGTAAAAACAGGATTAATTCTATTAAATATAAATTAATTATTCCACTTTGTTTTGATTGCCATATGAAGTTACATAATGATATCCTCATGCAAAAAGAATGGTTTATTAAAGGTCAAATTAAATTCAATGAAGTTTATCAAGATTTAGATTTTGTTGAAATATTTGGCAAAAATTATTTATAAATAGTAATAAATAAAATTACTAAAAATAATGCTGTAAAAGCTAAATAGAATAGCAATGGTATCAAAATTTTAGATTCTTTCTTTCTAAATAGAAAATTGGTATAAGTTAAAAAAGTCACACCCAACCATACCATACCAATTATAAATAAAGGTATTAACTCAGCCGATATTTTTTCAATAGCTACAATTGAAGAACTTATAACTGTTATAGAAAGAATTATCGTTATTACAGTTCCACCTAAACCCTCAAATTTATTTTCTAATTCTGAAATTTTATCATCAGTTTTTTCAACACTTTTAATACTATTATCTGTTTTTTCTGAAATAATATCATTTTGAATTTTTAATATTTGGTTTTGAATACTATAATAATTATGTCTAAGTAAATTAAATTGACTAGTATTATCAATAACTGCGTTATCAGTAATCAAATATTCTATAAATTTCATATCATTTTCAATATCAATTTGTAATTTTTTCAATAATTGTTGTTTTTTTATATAATCATTTTGATAATTAATAAAATGGAGTTGTTTAAGGATTTTTTTTGTTTGTTCTAACCAACTGGCTAAATTATCATAAATTGGTTTTTTATAATTTGTATCGCTACTACTTTCTAATATTTTATCTAAGTTTTTACTTGTATTATTTTTACTAGTTTTCACTTGTTAAAAATTTTTCCTTAAACCATTTTTTTGTTTCAATTTTTGAAATAGTAGCATTACAATTTTTCTTTGTTTTATACCATGGTGAACCTGGCATATGTGTTATCTTAATTAAATCTGAAGTGTTTACATCTCCAAAAATATCATATACATCATCTATACTATTAGTAATAGTATCATCTAGCTTTGGCAAATTATCAGAAAATTCATATATTGGCAAATCCATATAACACTTATATTCAGTATATACTTTTTGGCACAAAGGTCCATAAGTCCACGCATTAAAATCTTCTTTATATAGCCTATTTTTATCATAACTAGCCATATAATAAGCTTCAATAAAATACAATAATTTTTGTAATTTTAATTGAGTTATTTCTTTATTTTCATTATTAAATTTACAAATCAAAATTTTAGCAACATCAAGAATATTCACCCCATTATCCATAATTACACTCCCTATTTTAATTCTATGATAACATGAATTGACACAATATACTAGCATATTTTTAATTTTTTGGCAATATTTTTTTATCATTTTACAATCCTCTTCTATGTAATATACACATATTTTTTTGTATTTTTCTAAATTATATCAATGATTTTTAAAAAAAATGTCGAAAAAAAATAATGTAAATAAAAAAATAGGTAAATATGATTAACATATCTACCTATTTTATCAATTCCTTATGTGTTGCCTTTCCAACGTGTCCATCGACGGATAAACCTTTATCTTTTTGAAATTTTTTAACTGCTGATAGTGTGTCATTTCCAAAAGACCCGTCAACTCCAGCTTTTCCGCAAGAGTATCCCAATTCAATTAGTCTTGATTGCAACCATTTAATGTGGTTGGTTGCTCTTTTTTTTAAGTAATATAAGTAGTTGTTATGACTAGCACTTTCAGTTTTTGGTCCAAATGAACCGTCAATAACTAGACCACATTTATAGTCTGCATTAAGTGCTTTTTGTAAAGATTTTACTCTTTCTTCTCTTGTAGATGTTTTAGGCTTTATATAATGGACATCTCCGATAGCTGGATTTACTATACAACCTCTAAAACTATAAGCACTACCTTGACCCCAACGACCATTATTATTAGTTCTCAAAGTATTCCAAAAAGCACTTGAGCCATATCCTGATTCTGATGAATAAAATTGATTCACACTATCAATTCTCTCGACAACCGCTAGGTGTCCAGCTCCATCACCACCATTTAAAGTTTTTCCTTTTTGCCAAACCATGATACCTCCTAGAGTCGGATAATTGACTACTTTCAAACCTAAACTTTTAGCTCTTTCAATAAAGTTTTCAGCATTACAATTCAAAGTAGGATATTTCATACTTCCTATGATTTCATTAAATCTACTGCAAGCATACCCAACGCAATTTGCTAGTACATTTCTACCAGCACAAGTAGGACTTCCTTGAATACATCTGCTCCATCCTCCATTAGATGTTGTATTGTAAAATTTGTTCCCATACTCAGGTAAACTAGTTCTCATTTGCATCTGTAACTACCTCCTCTTGATGTTCAATTGTACAATCATCAATTAAATCTTCTAAATCATCATTATTAAATGTTGTTTGAATATCTTTTTTCATTTCTTTATCACCTCTTCTTAATTTTCTTTATTAACCTTTGTTCCTAAAAAGAACGAAACTATCATTATTGTTATCTGCTTCAATTCCTCTGGAATTGGTATTCTTAATAATATACAATAGGCGAACAATGCCATTATCACTACAGTTATGAAACTCTTTAAATCACTCCACGCCTTTTTCATCTCTCTCATTCTCCTCTAATATAACCTTTTCACATAATCTTTTAGTGTATGAGTTATACCCTCTTTCTAAATAATCATCGCAAACTCCAGCTCTTTCAATTATAGGAATTTCCTTATTCCAAATAATTGACTTTTCAGCCATTTGAATGGTTTTAGACATCTCCTCATTTTGATTATCAAAATACTGAAATATTTTGAAAAAACAACCAAAAATAGCAACTAAAATTGTTGCTATCAGTGTTACCCAACCCCAATATTTTTTTATTTTTTCCATAAATTTATCCATACTTTTATTCCTTTCTTTCTCTATTTTTTTACTTTACTTATCCTCATCGGAGGTAGTTCACTAGGCGTAAAATTAGTATCCTCTCTTTTTCTAGTTGTAACACGTATATATCTTGTTTCTGCACCTGTTGTAAAGTTGTAAGGAAATGTATCATTCCAATTTCCTGTATCAATTTCTGTATTTTTATCAAAAGCAAAATTTTCGTTATAAGGAAATACAATACAAAAATAATCAGCACTAGCTATAGATACTTGATACTCTGTACTTGGCTCTACAGTTATATAAGTAGTTCTTACTCTAGCATTACTAATCATATCCTCACCTGTCCCACCTGCGACACTACCTTGTTCTAAAGTGAAGTCAAGTAATTTCAACTCATTTATTACATCTAATATTGAATCTATTACATCTAGCCTAGAAAAAATATCATCAATATTTTTTTTTAAATACCAAGTGTTATAAATTGCTATATTAGCATTCTTGGCTTCGTCTGGTGTTGCCTCATCTGGCAAGTCTTTAAACTCAAAATCTTCATTAAATTCTACTGTTCTCATTTAAATTTGCAATTTATTTTTGAAAGTTTGTTATTTAATCAATAAAATATCTAATATTAAAGTGTACCCATGTTTCTTTTTCTTTATATAAAGTATTGTTCACAAAATCAAAAAGCCAATCTGTCGAAATATTTCCATTTGGACTAATACCTATTCTAATTATGTTGCCGTTTGTTGCAGTTCCAACCGATAGTAGTTCGGACGGTATTCTAAACCCAGCAGGAATAGTTCCAATAAGTTGCGAACCACCATTCCACACAAATTTATTAGCCCGACCAGCTACGGTAACTTCATTGCCAATTTTGCGACATTTTAGAAACTCCCATGTACCACTTACTGGAGTTATATTTATCCAGCCACTATCTTCATTCATATAATCAGTATACGACGGAGTCCAAAGTGGATAATCAACAATTCCTGCTTCGATTTTAAAGTTCTTGTATTCGACTGTAACACCTGTACCATCATAATCAGCTTGAGGCACAATTAAAAATGAGCCTCTTGCATAATCTTTATAATTTTCTCCATCAGGAATTGTTAATTTACAAGAATATCTTGTCCATTTATCGTTATTTGAAGCTAAAAGAGCAATATTAGACGCTACTGTTGACGTTGTTCCACCACCAACACCTCTAAAATCAAATCTTAACAAAAGATTCTCATTTCCAACAAGTCCAGTTGTCTTCACATCTACTGACATTGTAAAATTTTTAATTTTTTCTACTTCTTTAAAATCAAGTATGAATTTGTCTGTAAAAAAAGTATAAACATCAAAATATCCACTTTTTAAAATAGTTATTTTTCCGTTTTCTCTTTTGGTAAAATCAGGATATCCAGTATCCAATAAATTAATTCCAGTAGCACTATCTTTCAGCAAATTTATACCTTGAGAACCAATTTGTGGTTTCACTGTTTCAAATTGTTTTTTTAAATTATCAACTTGTTCTTTTAAATAATCAACATTATCTAAAACAATATTTGCGTGCTCTGCATCGTCAGGAACACTTTCATCAGGCAAGTTCTTGTATCTAGTCATTTCTTTATATTCTAAATTAGACAAACTTTCAATTGTTCTTTCTTTCATTTCATTTTTTTATTTAATTATTAATCGTGTTATATATTATTTTAATTCAATTTAATTTGCTGATTTTATTTCCAAAAACCGATTGTGAACCAACTAACAAATGCGTCGACGGGTCTTTGTGCAGAAGACCTGTTATAACCACCAATATCTACAGAAGAAGTACTTTTATTACAATACACAGAATAGTCAGCAAAACCATTGGACGCTGCATTAAATAAAATAGAGCAAGAATAAGAAGTATCTTTGTAGGCGGTTAGAAAATCAACTTGAGTTTCAGTTGTGCTAAAACCAGCAACTCCTGCTGGAAATTTAACTGTACCCCAGTACAACAATAAACCATTCGCAAATTTAAAATAATTTACTCCAGCCTCATTAGTCCCATACTCCATTTCCGTTTTGCTCTCAATATCATTCGCTTTACTTTCAATATTGTTTGCTTTGTCTTCAACATTCTCAATATATTGTTTCAATAATCTAGTATTCTTTAAAGCAATATTTGCGTGCTCTGCATCATCAAGAGTTGTTTCATCAGGCAGGTCTTTATACTCAAAGTCATCATTGAACTCGTTCATGTAATCAGGCATAATATATAACTCCTTGATTAATAATTAAATTACTAACCTCCTTTCGGAAATTAGTTTTAATAAAAGAGAAGAAAGCCTTAAATTGCTCCCTCCTCTCTTTTGTAATTGATAAATGTGCGTAAGCACTCGTTCGTTCGTTCGTTCGTTCGTTCGTTCGTTCGTTCGTTCGTTCGTTCGTTCGTTAAAATTGTATCATTCTTGACAATCTTGTCAAGATATTTTTTAAATTTAAAAATCATATTCTATTACCTCCTATTTCTATTTGATTTTTTAAACTTTTTATGCTTTTCTCTTCCACATATAACAAGTTATATAAGGCTGTAAGATATTATGGGCAGTTGAACTTCCTGCATATGTCGTGTACATTTCAGAATTCTCTTGCCATACTACATCTGATGGGACATACATAACACTACTCCCACTTGCAGCATTTTTTGGTTTATAGCTCCAAACAACATTGTGTCTGTGTTTAGGCATTTCAGCTTCTGTTAAAGTATGTTTTTTCTCACCACCTGTTTGTTCTACTGTCTTAAACTCGGTGGATGATGTATCAATACAGACTGGTACTCTACCTGCACCCCAAAGTTCCCAAGTTCCAAAGCCAAAATACTCAGATGGATTAGTGCCTGAAACATTAAATTCCAAACTTCCTATCGGATGCTTTTTTTCATCTCTTTCTAAAATTATATCATTAACCATTTTTTGAAAAGATTTCCCATTTATTAAAACATCATCGCTTGCTATTGCCAAAAGTGGAACGGATTTATAAATTGAAATATTATTTATAGTAATAGCACTTATTTTATCACTAACACTAATCATGAACTCATAGTTTTTTTGATAATCAAAAATGTCAGATGAATTAACAGAACCTTTAAATGTATTATTTGCAAAAGTTGGTGTTAAATCCCCTATTTTAGTCCAAGAAGTTGTTCCTTTTTCTCTGTAAGACCACGACATTGTTAAGTTGTTTGTCGCCGAACCAAATGAGCCATTAAAATAATTACCTGAAAATTCTAAAGCAACTATTCCACCAGTTTGAGATGTTCGCTTAATTGTTGCATTACACGTTAATTGAACGTAATTAATCATATCTGCCGTAATATTTATTGCTTTCGAATAACCACGACTATCTGTAGCTGTTACAACAAATGAATTATTGTTAACATTCAATATATCTCTATAAGTAGTTGTTACAACATTATCAACTGTTATTTTTGAAATAGTAGCATTATTCTTCGCAGTTGCTGTTGGTGTTATTCTTGCTGTTGAAAAATATTTTATTAATTTAGTATTACTACCAGTTAATGCTGTTGCTGATGAATTTACATCAACAATTGTTGCTGTTAAATCAGGTATACAATCTGATTCTTTACATGAAACAGTTACGTCTTTTGTAGTTTCTCCAATTTTCGTTGTTCCATTGTACGTTATACAAGTAATTTTACAAGTGCCAGTTTTATTTGGCATTTGCTTATAAAAATCAGTTGGAACTTTCCAACTAGCACTTGTATCAATATTTTCAGCTATTTTTCCAGTTAAAGTTCCAAAAGTATAATTTAAAGTATGTTTAAAACTTGAATTAGCTCTAGTTATGTTAATTGTCGTGTTTTCTCCAACAATTGCATTAGCGACTGTAAATGAACTCGCTCGTGGAATAGTCGTTAATGCTTTTGTGCCACTATCACTTTGTGTCCCTAATCCTGATGTTGGTGTCGTACAAGTCCAATTCCATGAAACTGTTTTAGTTCCATCAGTATTATGTGTTATATTATTAAATGTAAAACTTGTGTTTACACTTCCACCACGTGGATGGGCAACCGTTTTATTTTGCGTTATTCCATTACAAGTGCAATAAAGTTTAACGCCTACTGACGCATCAAAAAATGTTGTTGAATTTTGAGCTGAAAAATAAACGTTAATTGTCAATGAACTTGTATTATTGCTTACATTTATATTACTTTCACTAAATGTAGTTCTTTTTGTAGCCATTATTCACCTCCAGTATAAAAGAACCCTAAGCAGGTTCCTTTTTCTTCATCTTCAAATTCTTCAATTCTAAAATTAGGAGATGATAAATATTCTTCAAATATTAAATTCTTAGAATAATTAACTGTTTGACCTTCGTATTTTTTCAATAACTCAACTTTATTAGCCATTCTCTCATCAACATATCCGTTATATTGTAACGTTTTTTCATCTGAACCCGTCTTATCCACTATTTCACTACCAGCCGAGTCAATCGTTTGTCCAGTTGGAGCTCCAGCTTCAGATATTTTTAACCCGTCCTTGTTAAAACTAAAATTGTTCTCTGTGATTACCTCTTTAACACCACCGTTTATTCTTTCTTCTAAAATATCAATTGAATAACTTGTCGATGTTTGTAAAGTTTCAACTCTTTTTAATAGTTCGTTTAAATTATCTTCGGCATTTCCCATTTTATTGTTTAAATCTTGATAAGCATTATCTAGTAAAGTTCTAGTTTCTGATACTTCGCTTCTAATTTGCCCAGCCGTTATTTCTAACAATGCTGTTACTTCGGCATTAGTCATAAAAGTATCAGTATACATATTATCAATCATATAAGTAATATCAAAAATGGCTTCTGGAAAACTTTCTAATTGAATGATATTTTTACCTTGTTTTAGTAAAAGAGGAATGTCATCATAAGTTGTTGTTATGGGTTCATCTAATAAATAAGGTTCATTATTTTCGCTGACTCCTATTCTTTTAGTGATTGAAACTTTACTAGAATTTATATTTAATTCATCATATATTCCTCGATATTGTCTTAAAGCTAAGACTGGTAACTCATATCTATTACTAGTCCCGTCCTCATAAGTAATTTTTAAATATCTACCTTTTAAGTATTTAGTTGACGACTTAAATAAACTTTTATTCTTAAAACGTTGACAAGCATTACGAATCTTTAACTGAAAAGCTGTCGTTTCAAAATTACTCGTTACTTCAACAGAACCCTCGCCAGTTAGACTGTTCACTAAATTTACAGTTTCACTTGCCAATATCGAAATTTTTGCTTCTAATTCGTTAATTTCACTTAATAATCTTCTAAATTTTTGCAAATTAGTTGTTTTGTTTACAACAGAATTTTTGTTTTCTTCGTTAAATGTTGTTTTATAACTTCCATAAAAGCCATTCCCGAATTGCCATTTCTTTTGAGCAAATGAAGTTATACCATTTACTTTTATAATGTCTCCTGTGTCAATTGCTGGGTCTCCCCAAATTTCTACATCTAAACTTTGATATTCAATTCCCTTTACAACATCATAAATATTGTTGACCTCTTCTTGACTGCAACTAAAAATGTCATTTGTTAAGAAAATAGTCTCGCCAGAATCATCTCCAGCTTCAAATTTCTGAATGCCATTTTCATAAACAACTTTACTAATAATTTTTTTGTTATCGGTTGTATATTCTCCTAACATATTTTCGGGTAATTCACAAATTGCTACTTCATTAAATGATTTAATAACTAATTTATTATTTCGCGTAATTTTTGCAAAACCACCTGCCCGTTCAGATATATATGATAAATAGGTTTTAGCTTTAATTGAATTATCATAAACATTTACTAAAACATCGCCATTTACAAATGACGTATTTTCTAGTTCAACTCCAAAAGTTTGACAAATATATTTTAATAATTCAAATCTCGTACATGGTACTATCGAACTATAATCTATTTCATTATCAAACTTATCCATATAATCGTATAAAGTAAACTTAGTACAATAATCATCAGTATTATCTATGTTTTTTACAATATAAGTTCCTAAAGGTATAGTTTCTTTTTCTTCTTCGCTAATTATTAAATCAAATTCAAAATTAACTTCGGTAAAATCTCCCAAAGATTCTAAAGCTTCATTTGCAAGTTCTAATTCAAATTTTGAAGTTATTGCACTTCCTAATGTAAATGATTGATTTTCAAAAATTTCATCTTCGAACGTTAAACTTTTTATATAACTAGGGTCTACTTCCTTATCATTTATAATTACTCTAACGTTTTGTTCGCTATTTTCGTCATAAATTAAATCCTTATACTTTTCGCTTGTTACATATGCCATACTTATTGCCCCTTTATTTTCTTTTTTTGACTGCACGTAAATGATACTTTCCATCTTGTTTTATCACTTTGTTCGGCTTCATCAGTTTGTATCATTTCACAACTTCTTTTAGCACATCGAAAATCAGCTGTTAGCAGTTTCCCACCTAATACGGGACATTTTATAGTTAATGACATAGGATTAAGCCATGTTAATTTCATTATAGTTTCAGCTTCTTGCTCTGTTAAATAATCAAAACCAAAGGATGCTTTTACCATTCCTTTCGCTAATGTTTTGTCTATTAAATCAGCGTTAAGTGTTGATCTATAACTGTTTAAATCTAAATCTTCTATATCTAATTTAAAAGATGAGGGAGACTTTTGTGTCTCCCCATTGCATTTCCATACCATAATTATAATTACACCTCTTTTATAACAGATACACCTTTTCTTCGATATTTTTCATCAATATATTCAATTACTTCATCAAAGAAATTTTTACCTGCAACATCAATTTTTAATGTATTTACTCTAGTTCCACCAAAATCAATTTCACTCAAAACGTCTCTAAACGCACCTTTCATCATGCTTATTGGCGAAGTTATTTCAGGATCACTCTTTGCATTTGCATATTCTCCGAACATTGCTAAAGTTGGCTCTGTTGCTACATTACCTGTTTCTAATCTAGGAATTTTGATTTCATCTGTCATTTTTAAATTAAAACCAAATCCTTTCCCACCGATGCCTGGTACCCAATCAGGTATATCAAAATGTATATTATTAAGCATTCTCTTAAATGAATTAAAGGCACCTATTAATTTATTAACTAAAAATTCAAATGCAGATATGACCATATTAATAGGAGTTTTTACAATTGAGCCAAAAGCATCCATTACTCCTTTAAAAATTTGTTTAATACCGTCCCAAGCTTTTTTCCAATCGCCTGAAAATACGCCACTTACGAATTTAGCAATTCCGCCTATGATATCTGACAAGCCACCTATTAAATCACCTAAACCTTTTATAGCTGGTTCTAACATCTTTTTTGTTACATCAACAATATTATCAATTACAGGTTTAGCTACTTCCCATATATCTTTTATGGCTTGAACAATATCATCAATCGCTGGCAAGACTTTGTCTATTAAAACAGGTTGAATATACTTTTCATACATTTCTAAAAGCCAGCCTGATATTTCTTCGAACCAGCCAAAAATGTCTTTTACAATACCTAAAACTGTATCTAAGGCATTTTGAAAACCATCACTTATTACCCATGTTAAAATGAAGTCTCCTATATCCTTAACAAATTTCAAAATATCATTAAAAATATTGGATATCGATTGAAATATTTGAGTTCCAGTATTGCCTTTATTCCATGCTTCACTTAATCCATCACGAATTTGACCAATAATTTCAAACATATTGCTAAAAATTCCTAGTAATAATGAAATAGTCTCAGTTATTGTTCCGTTAGTCCAAATCTCTAAAAAGCTTGTGCCAATAGATTCAGCCAAACTAGCTGTGCCACTAAAAGCATCTTTAATGCTATTTATAACATTTACACCCTGACTATCCCAAGCTTCTTGAAAAGGTTGAAATATTTTAGAAAATATTTCTTTAGCTTTTTCAAAAAACTTATTTAATGGCGTTATGTCCACATCTTCTACTGTTATAGTTCCTGCTGTATCTGCATTACCACCAGAACTATCATTTGTAGTTAAATTATTGATATCATCTATGCCACTCAATTGTTTACTTGCTGATACTGCCTTATTTGTTGATTTAGCTTGTTTATCTAAAGCTTTAGAATTAGCTCGAGCTACTAAATCAACTCCCGTTAATACTTTTACAAATGTTGCAACAACACTAACTAATTTACTAAACAAACTTGTTACAAATTCTAATGCTGGAGCTAATAAACTTCCTAGTACATTCCATGAGTTTTGCATAGATTCTGAAAGCTGTGTATCAAAACTTAAATAGGCACTTGTTGCCTTTCTTACTAATGTAAAAGCACCCCTTACACCTAACAAACTCATAGTAAACTTCTTTATCGAACTAATTCCTTTCGATATACCTTTTGATAAACTATCACCTATTCCTGAGCCACTTTTTTTAACATTATCTATATATTTTTTTACATCTTTAAAATGATTTATAAGTGATTTTATTTTACTAATTGGTTTATTAACTTTCTCTGCCACACTCCCAATTTTTTCTTTGACTTCTTCAAAAATTCTCTTTGCAACTGTACCAGTATCTTTAAAAATATCTGTTATTGGTTTTACTTTAGAAGTAATATCATTAGAAATATCACTAAATTTTCCTTTAATGTTTGAAACCATGTCAGAAATAGCACTAATTCCATTTTGTTTTAAAGTTAAAAACATATTAGTTACTTTTGTTATCGGGTCTTTGGCATCAGCAAAAACCGTTCTAAAACTGTCTCTAATATTGCCAAGATAAGGTATTGTCCCGACAATTTCTTCTTTAAGCATTGAAATAGCATCTTTTAAATTCATAACTTTATATGGGTCAAAACCACTTAATTCTATTTTGGAAAATTGTGTTTGTAATTCTTTAGTTTTGTTGATAATTTCTTGAATAATCTTATTTATCGGATTATCAATTTTAGTATTACTTACACTTTCTATATTTTGCTTTAATTCATCTACTTGTGATTTTGTAGAAGTTAAATCAACTTTTGGCTTTATAGACATTTGAGATTGACTATTATTTGTTGGAGTATCGTTATCATTACTTAAATTAATTTTTGATTTTTGACTTTCCATATCTTCAATAGCTTTGTTATATTGCTTTTTAAAATCTTCTACATCTTTTAAATCATAAGAAAAGGAAATATCTCCCATATTAATCTTTACTTTTCTTACTTCATCGCTAAAATTTTCTATATCTTTTTTAGCTTTATTTAAATCTTTGGAAAGCCCATTTAATTGCCCACTTTTTTCTACTTGATTAAATTCTTTTGTAAGAGATTTAGCCATATTTTTTACTTCATTTTTAATATTATTTATATCTTTCTTAGCTTGTTCTATCTTAGCTCTAACAATAATATCTATTTCTTCTAAAACTTGAGCTTTATCCATGTTTTTCACCTCATTCCATACTTCTTAAAATCTCGATTTGTTCTTCAATCGTTTGATGATGAGGTTCTAATTCTTCTTCAAATAAATCTTTAAATACATCTTTTACCAAACTTAAATTTTTAGGATGTTTGCTACCAAACGCACAAATTAATTTATTACCTAATTCGTCTAACAATTGTATATTATTTTTAATTTTTATTTCGCTTTGCAAAACGTTGGCATTGACATATTCAACTAGTTCTCTATATGTGCAATCCCAAAACTCGTTTGGTTTCATCCCATAGCTGTAACATTTAGGCTCTATTTTATAAATTAAATCTTTATAATCTAAGCTTTGTATCCTTTGAAATCTTCTTCTTCCATTTTTGCTTGGGCTACTGTCCCCATCATGCCATCCATGACTTTTTGAGCTGAGTTCTTTATCAAACTGTTCATGTCTAGATTGATTCCAGTTGTATCCATCTTGTCCTTTAAATCTTTCTCGTTCATCTTCTCCTTGAAAAAACCCATTTCATTTACAACCTCAATCACTTCTTTATATAAATCTTTGTAATCTTTATCATTTTCTTCTTTCCAATCATCTATGAAATCATAAACTTCTTTTATAGAGTTAAAAGCTGGCTTTTTATCTTCTAATTCGCCAAAAGCTTTAATTAACTCAGCAAGAACTTTTACATTCCCATCATATAAGCCGTTAAAAATCAACTCATTTAAGTTTTTAGTTTTAAAACTATCTGTCAATTCAACAACCTTTCTCGTACGTGGTATAATTTTTATTTCTTTATTATTAGTTTTTAATATTATCATCTTTTTTTCCTTTCTATTAAAAATAAGGGAACCCTAAGCGGTTTTAGTCGCTTACTGGGAACCCTTTGTTTTCTTCAACTTTGCTACTTTTATAAATAGTTAAGTTTTCTTTTAGCATATCATCAATAGCAATAGTATCGTTAGCTAAATCACACGTTCCAGTAAATATAAAAACAAGCGGTTTAGTAGCTGTTGCTGCCGTTGCTTCTGGCATTTTAACAAACCAAAAATACTCTTTATCACTATCTGCTAATGCCTTTAAAGTATCATGCTGTTTTTCGGTAAATAATAATGGGATAGTTAAAGTTTCAGCTGGTCTAATACCTTTCGCTTGTTGTTCTTCATCTAAATCTAAGGCACTATAATTTATTGCGTTTTTTGTAGTTTTTAAAGGTGGTATTTCTTGAACGTAAGCAACTTGTGTTCTTTCACCCTCTTTTGTGTCTGCATACCATAAAGTTGATAACATACTTGTTCTTGGAATGTTTCCTGTTTCCATATAAAAATCCTCTCTTTCTTTTAAATAATTCTTTCAAACGAATTTGTTAATCCGTTGTAATTAACTTCATATCTTCCGCCATATCTATATTTTTTAGTTAAATCATCATATAAATCAATTGGAGTTCCCATTTGTGCAAAATTACTTTCTCTTAATAATTTATTAGTTTCTTGAAACATCTTCATTGATATAGATTTTTTTTCAGTCCACCATTCAATTGTTACAGAAAATTTTGTAAAAATAGGAATATTGTTTTCAGTTTTTCTTATTGACTGCATGACATTACTAACTACTGATATTGGGAAGATTTCTTCATCAGTAGGATTCGATGTTGTTGTATTACCTAATGTTTCCATTTTTCTAACAACATATTTTTGAAATTCTTCTACCGATAATTCTTTTATTTCATCCATCTAATCACTTCCTTAAGCTCTCTTTCAATGCTTTAACAAAGATATTAACTGCGTTGTTTTCAAGTTCAAATGCTGTTGGTCTCATGAATGGGAACGGTTGAGTTGGGTACATTATGTAAAATAATTTCCCTGCAACCTTAACTAACCTGTTTGAATTAAAACTTTTCCCTTTGGCATCAGCTAACTCTTTCGGTAAAAGCCAAAATGTATAGCCACTAGCTTTAAAAATTGTAGTATGACCTATATGTGGCATTTCTGCTAAAGTACCTGTCCCATACTCTAAAAATAAAGCAAAATCAAAGTTAGTATATAATCTTCCTTTAACTTCATCTTTTGTAACTGTAATTTCAATCAAGATGTTATCTTTATCTTTTGAACCTCTTTTGTTTTTTAATGCTATTTCTTGTGCGTGTTTAAGCAATTCTTCCATAGCATTTGGCATTTGATTTTCTAGTTGTTTTATAATATCTTTTTTATTTTCTTTAATTTTGACTTGACAAGTTAGCATCTTCTAAGTTTTCACTTTCAACATTATCTTCTTTTTTTGTATCTTCGGAAGTATTAGAATTTTGACTTTTTTCTTTTATTTCAACAAAGTTCTTATCTTTTAAAAAAGATTCTACAATAGAGTCTGTTGAAACATTATAAATAATTTTAGTTTTTTTATCTTTAAATTTTCTCATATTACCTCTTACTCACCATGATAAATGTTAATTGTATAAGTAGTACATCTACCATTTCTCAAATATCCAGCGACTGTATAACTAGGCTTAGATTCAGTTACATAATTATCTTGATCAATATTTAGCCAATTAAATGAAATTCCGTCATTTTTGTTTATGGATATTTTTTTATCCGTTCTCAATTTAAGAATCTCAAAATCAATATATCCAGCTGTATTTTTATCCAATTCGTTTACATCTTGTTGAACATTTAATAAATGTTCATCCTTATATTTCCATTTAGTACTTATTTCGCCATCGATTTTAGTTTTAATAGGCTCATAAATGTAACATTTTCTCAAATTAGAAAGTTTCACGGAAGCCTCCTAATTGCCTTTACATCATTTCTTAATTTTTCTTCAATATCTATATAGGAATCAGAGAGTCCTCCCTCGCTGTTGGAAGAACTCCCCTCTTTTCCTCGCCTTAAATAAGCACTTTTTACTGCTGTATAAATATAAGGCTCTAATTTATCATCATTTTTTGGTAAATGTGATTCATTTGAAGAAATTTGAGTAAAATATTCTATCATTTTTAATAGAACATTATCTGCCTCATCATAATAATTATCACCTAAATCTAATTTTATTTTTTTTAAAATTTCTTGTTTTTTCATAAAACATCATCTCTAGTTTTCTTTTGCTTTTAATTCTAACTCAGTTAAATCAAGTGTATAAAGCACTTTATCATCTACTTCTAGTTGTATTTTTTTAGATTTTCTATCATTATCAACAAACATAACATAGTTCCAATCATCTTTATCAGGTTCAAGTAAACTACCTTCAAAACCAAATTTAACATTTTCACTTGGCAAATTTTCATGGTTTATATGAAGATGTATGAAATTACCCTCTTTGTGCTCAGAACTATTTTGATAGTTTGTTATATATTTTAAAATACCAGTAACTTTACCATCGCTCGAAATAGCTATGTCTTGTTGTAAGTTCTCAACAGTTGTGTTGTATGTTTCGTGTGCTCCCTCGTTTGGTTTCACCACTTCATTAGTAGGTTTTAGCATTATTAAATCTGCTAACGTCAATGTTCTAGTTTCCTTTTCATCTTGCGTAATTTCAATTTCATTGTTATTATTGTGTATTAACAATAAAATTCTTCCATCTTTTGGGTCAACACTTTTTGCCTTTTTTTGATTTACATCAGAGCCTTTTAACAAGAATTTAACTGTTCCATCAGGTTTTCCAATGGCTTCATCAAATTGCAATAATAAATAATTACCTTTTTGTTCTTTAGCATTGCTTTCATTAAAAGCTGTAAAGTTTTCAACATATTTTGAAATCCCCAAAACTTTATTACCATCAAGACTAATATCTTCTTGTAAATCAGATATATTTTTGTCGCCTAAAGCTACTCCCTCAGTGGGAACACTTATTTTAATTTTCCCCTCTTCGGGGTCGCTAGGGTGTTGCATCAAGAACTATTTTAGCAATAGGAATTTCTTTGTGTGGAAAATATCCCTCATTTCCATTTGAAGCTAAATCCCAATTTTCACCTGTTGCTAGTTCTTCATCCGTAGGTGAATCAGTTGCTTGACTTTTTTGTAAATATGAAAAGCCATAAGGAATTATACATAGTCTTTCACGGCTATATAAGACATCTCTATCATTATCTGGGTCTCTATCTACTTCATGTGGAAGTTTTACTCCTAAATTTTCACGAATAATTGAGCCTCTTCCTAAAACATACATTACGTAAGAAGTGGTATCGGCATCATAAGTTATTTCATCATCAACCATTACCAATCTTCCATTCCATTGTGCTAAATTAAGTTTGACTTCCAAACCATTAGTGTCGTTGTATGTTAAATAAGTCAATAATTTTTTGTTTTCTAATTCAGTAGCTTGTAAACTATTCATAATTACTAGTGTAAACTTAGATTTTTTATCTCCACAAGCTTTTTGCATAGCTTCATTAAGAGTTGTTTCGTTAAGTTCACTAGTTTTAATTTTTAACGTGTGTTTGTCGATAAATTCTTTGCCACCCGTTCCTTTTGAAGAAAAAATTCCTTTTAAAATTGAAATTAAAGTATCTTCATTGGCATCGTCCCAATAATCGCTTAATTGAGTGGCAATTTGTCCCCAGAAATTAACTTTTGAGGTTATGTCATAAGAAAAGTCATCTTCATAGAATTTGTCTTTTCTACCAAAAACAACTGCTCCATAAGTATATGTATCTGTTGTTTTCCCATCATCATACTTGGTAACACCATCATAATTAACAGGTTTCCCATTTAATCTTCCAAATAGTGGAATTTTAGCATATTTGGAACCTGTTTGATTTGCAAACGTTTTTCTTACATTTGCATCACTTCTAAAAATATCAGCTTTTAATAAGGCATTTAATCTTGTTTTTGGAACAGTATCATAATAAGCTCCAAAAGCTTGTGGATTAAATGATTTCTTATTAAATTGTACATCTTCGTGCATTCTTAATCACTTCCCTTTCTTTTTTACACGATTATTCTTTGTGGGTTTTATAGTACTCTTCAAAATCTTCATAAGTTTTACAATCACTTAATGTTTTCATTGAAGTTTTTCTATCCCCCGTTTGTGGAGTTGGTTCTTTTGAATAATCACTTATTGCCTGTTCATAGATTTTTTTTGAAACAGTTGTAAAAATTTTCATTTTTTCTGCTACTGTCTCAGCCGTTTCTTTTGAATAGTCAATAGTTCCCATCAAACCTAAATCAATTCCTTTTTCTGTGGCTTGCTTTAATGCTTCTTTTTCAAGATTATCAGCTTCTTGTTTCTCGTCTCTTTTAGCTAGCTCTTTATTAAGACGTTCGATTTCATAATCTTTTTTTTGAATTTCATTCATTTCAGCAAGCTTTTCAGCTTCGATTTTTTCAGCTTTTTTATCTTCTTCCCATTTGGTTTTAGCATTTCCAACAGCTGTTTCGATAGCTTTACTTACCCTTTTATCAAACTCACTTTGATAATTCTTATCTTCTAATATTTCATCAAAAGTAAGAATTGGTGCTTCGGGTTCAGCAACCTCTTTTTCTTCTTGTTCCATTTTTCTCAATCTCCTTTCGCCCAGCTCGTTCTTTTAGCCCAAGCCGTTCAATAATTTTTGAAACACGAAAAAAGCCGATATTTCTATCGACTTTAGTGCTTTATAGCACTGTACTAAATATATTCAGTTATACGATTAATCGTATAACTGTCCGATACAATCGGACATTTCAGGTTTCGTTAGCCTCCCAAATAATAATTTTTACTTTAATGCTTATATCATGAATAAAGCATTATTTCTTAATTATTATTATTCCGATTAGGTCGATTTTTTATATCAACTATATTTAGTACACTACTATAAAGTAGTGTTATTAAAATACTTTTCTACAATTTCATGAATTATATCATGTGTATTTTCATTCATTTCACATAGCATTTCCTCAGAAATATTTTGTAAGCCATTTGATGTGATAAATTCTCGAATGTATACATGGGTTAGTTCATGTATTAAAGTTTTTCTTTTTCTTGCGTATGATAAATCTTCATCAAGATATATTGTTTGTTTTGAATATACTGCTAGTCCATAGAAGTATTCGTCTTCTTCTATATCTCCTCCAGCTTCATTTACAATTTCTTCTTGAGAGACTTCTTTTATTTTGTAAGTAATATTATTCATTTGAAATTCCATAATTTAATCTCCTCTAAATTTAACTTAAGACTAAATATATAATAATTGGTAAAAGCATTATTATACCCGTTATCATCATAGTTATATTGCTTTTTTTCTTAGCATCAATCATTGTATAAATTAATGATAATATTATAAAAATAACTGAATACCATTTCAAAACTACCATATTTACCTCCATAATAAAAACACTCTATTTTTTGAGTGTTTTATTTATCAATTTGTTTAATTATTACTATTTGCCTAGCTGTTCCATAAGTTGACTTTTCTTTATTCTCGGTTCGTTTTATTCTATAAGGAACTTTCCCACTAATTATATCATCATAAGTTATTTCTTTATATTTAGAAATAGACAAACTTTGATTGTTAGGATAAACATATTCATCATCGCCATAATTCAATGCCAATTTAGTGTGTTCAACAAAGTTATCTTTTCCTATATCAAATACCTTTTTTTTATCTTTGTCGTATATTGTTATAAAATCTTTTTTAGTTTTTGTAACTCTTTCAATATAACTGTAATTATGTTCTTTTAAATAATCTTTAAAACTTATATTTTTTTTATCATAAACAATTTTTGGTCTAAAATTTTCTACTTTTAATACTTTAAATTTTCCTTGAACTAAAACTTCTTTTTGATCAGGATACTCTGTTCTGTGTAAACATATGGATAGGCACTTTTAAAACTTGTTGCTTCGATTTTATCGTTTCCACTAACAACTTTTTCAAAGTAATTTTCATCGCTCGATGTACTTTTTATTCCCCAATTAAATTCTTCGCCAACTTCATACTGGTGTCTAGGATCATCTTCAATATATTGGGCTTTCTCGAATCTTATTAATGTGTTTTCTTTATAAGGTTGTGCTTTTATCTCTTCTTGTAATTTTTTTGCATTTTGAATTTTTTGTTTTATTTCTTCATCGTTGAATGCTCGATGAGTTATATAATCCTCTGGAGCATATTTTTTAACATATTCAAAAGCCTCAGATTCACTCTTTCCATTATTTATTTCTTCTGTATATCTGCAGGTTAATTGATAATCCCCTCTAGT
Organism: uncultured Clostridium sp.; assembly: GCA_964487865.1. Lineage (GTDB taxonomy): Bacteria > Bacillota > Clostridia > TANB77 > CAG-508 > CAG-269. The sequence goes on from CAZASP010000001.1 coordinate 19,791, forward strand.
ATAGTCATAAACAAAATCTCTTAAATCTTTATCTTGGATATAATCTTTGTTGATACTAGCCTCTATATCTAAACGTTCTAGCTGTTTGGCACGCAATCTTTTTAATAAATCATCTTCCTCTTCCCGCAATTTTTTATCACCGAAGAAATAATCAGTCGAATCTTGAATCTCTTTCAATCTTTTATGTATATTATCTATTTCTTCCATTACTTTTTTTAGTTCATTTTTCTCTTTTACAAGTTTAAAATTCCCTCTTTCTTTTATGGCTTCACTTAAACTTTGACCATTCTTGATAAAAATTTTATGACCTCTTATAGTTCTCCAAACTCCATCTTCTAACATTTTATCACCTACATTTCTCTTCTTAATTCATCAGCTGTTTTATTTATTATATACGTTAGTGTACTATGGCACCAATGAAAATGTTCTGTTATCGGTGGTTGATTAATTCCAACAACTAAACCAATTACGTCAACTTCTTGTATCTCTAAATCTTTTTGTGTTTTTCCCATCGGTCTTTTAAATACATTCCTTTCTTTTGTGTTAAATATCATACCGTCCATATATCTGCACATTTCAGTAGTGTTATCGCAATGATCTGATATGAATTTAACTTTTTGATTTTCATTTCCTCCAGCTTCAATATAAGCAAAATTGCCTAAAGCTGTTGTATATTTATCTAAACCACCACTAAAACTATCATCATTTATGCTAATCAACCTATTTCGTTGTTTTTCAAAATCTCGTTGCATTAAATCACTATATACATCTAATTTTTTATTTTGCTGTAAATTTGTTATATAATCCTTTAATATTTCTTGCAGATTAGTTAAATATAAAGCATTCATATAATCTTCAAACATTATTCCATCGATTAACGTTAAATATATAGTTTCTAATATTATTTTAGGTATTTTTTTAGTTTCAGGCTTTTTTAAATCTTTTCTGCCTTGATTATAACACGCAGTAGCGACTGTTGTAAATAAATTATTTACTCCTATTAAAATAATACTTTCTTCTTCTTGAAAGGCACCATATAAGAGAATTTCTATTAAATCTCTATAAGTTATCGTACCTTTCATTAGTTCTTCAACACGATATTTAAAATATCCCTTAAATATACCATTTCTTTTCCATTCCGAAACGCTTCTATTTAACCGTAATTTATCATTGTTTGATATTGGCTTGTTTAATTCATCATAAGAAATATCATAATAATTAATTATTTCTTGAATTTTATCTTGTGTTTCTTTATTTTGAATAGAATACCATTTTTGAAAATCTTTTAGCTCTTTTCTTACAGTATCCCATCTCTCTTTAATGATTTTATCATTCATTTATAGCCTCTTATTTTTTTAATTTATCTAAATCTTGAATTGCGGTCGGTTGATTATCAGGCTCTTTATTTTTTGAACCTTTAATTACTTCTCCCGCTGTTGCCTTAGTATCTTCTTTACCTTTATTTTCTAAATTGTTGTTCTCATTTTCTTGACCATTTTCATAATTTCCAGAATTTTGACTAAATTTTTTCATTAACTCTTGATTATCTTCCATATTTGTCTCGGCTTCTTGTTTCTTTTTGGCTATTTCATTTTTAGGATTTAAATCAAAAGGCAACATTCCAATTATCGTTTCATCTGATAATACTTCTCGTAATTGCATAGCAATTGATGTTAAACTAGCACTATCGCTAGGCATATTTCTTTGTAATTTAATTTGAACATTTCTAAAATCATATTCTTTCTTTTTATCTTTATTAAATTTATCAAATATTAACTCCCATCGCCTAGTTAATCCCATTTTAAAATCACTATCAGCATCAACTATTAATTGTTGTAAAGCAAAAAATTTCTTTTCTAATGCTGAATTATTATCAGCTTGAGTAAATCCTAAATCAGTCATATTAGGAATAAAGGAACATAAACAAATTAAATCCATTAAAGTTTTTTTGTGATTTTGTAATGCTGAATCATTTACATTTTTTTCAACCCAATGAATATCTCCATCGCTGTCCAAATAGCGAACTTTTGATTTTAAAACAATTTCATCTTCCTTTTGTCTCAAAGGATTTAATATTTCTTTTCCTGTCTCATCAGTTATAAACATAGGCTGTTCTGGATTATATCCTACTACCGCAAGAATTGCTTCGTCATTATATTTAAAAGTATTCCGTGAATTTTGTATAACTCTTTCATAAGCACTTATCAAACTGTTCACATTTTCAAATATGTTTAAATTGTGTTCGTTTTCTATCGCAATTGCTGGCAAATCATTCCATTTAGATGGTTGAGCTTTTTCTTTATCTTCTTTAAATAAAGGCTCTTTACCATATTTTTCTTCATAAGCTGGAGTTCCAAACAATTTCCTTTTTTCAGGAGTATCCATATAATATTTCTTTCCATGCTTAGTAGTTAATTCGATCATATTTTGATATTCGCCATCTGCAAGAGTTGTACTTATTATTCTATAAATACCAATAAGGTTTTTAGGTATAGAATAATCCCAAATGGCAACTGTCTCTAGGGCATCACTTTTTGAATATACATATTCACCTTTATCATTTTTGTAAAGTATTTCATAACACGCTCTTTTTACAAAATAATCAAAAGCTAAACTAAAAAACTCTCTACCGTCATCGTTATAATCAGTTATATGTTTTATAATAAATTCCATCTCTTTAACTTTTTGTTCATCGTTAGCTGTCTTATCAAATAAATCTTGATTGAGTTTGTCTAACTCTTTATCATAAGCTTGAACTTTATAAATTGGTGGTATACCAGCAAAAAAACCAACTGCCATAACTGCCAAATATCTTTGGAGTGGTAGTTTTATTTCTTCGTCATCTAAACTAGCCAATTCTTCATCATTTAATTTTCTTCTAAAATCAGCATACAATTGTTTTCTTGATTCTAATTCATTTTGAGCTTTAAAATAGATAGCTGTTACACTATCTTCTTCTTCCAATTTTTCTTCACTATATCTTAACATAAATATCACTTCCTATTTTACAACAATAAATGGTTGATTACTCATTCTCATTTTGTTAAACTTATATTCTTTTTCTCTACTATATCTAACAGAATCTATACTATGATTATTTTCATCTGGATACTTTGATTTAAAATTTCCAAATTTATCTTTTTCATATTCATAAGTGCTAAATTCTCTCGCAATATTTGGACATCTTATGGGGTCGATGATTATTTCGTATAAATTCTGCAACCACCTAATTCCATACTCTATGCTATCTGGACCTTTAACTGCTCCAACAACTCGTAGTCCTCCATAAGAATTAATTTCAGCTATACTTTTAGGCTCTGCACTATCTGCTATTATTTCACTAGCCCCTATTTTTATCCTTTTTATCTCATCATATAATTTATGATTAGACATATTAACTTTATATATTTCATTAAAAATATACAACCTTTTATTTCTTTTATCTAAATGATTTTGATTATAACATACTGGGTCTACTGCATATCCAAAATCAACACCATCTGCGATATTATCAAAGTGGCTTATTTCTTCATTTGTTATGGTTCTTAATATAACATTTGTAAAGACTGCTCCACCTGTTCCAGTTGGCTCCCCTAAGTATTCATTTCGATATGCTAATTCATTATGCTTTTTTAATTCTTCTGCTTCATTGATAAATTCTTCGCCTAGCCATTCAACAGGAACATCTAAATAAGTGCTAGAATGTACTAACCTATCAGCTCTTATATTAAGAATTTCTGTATTTACCCAACTTGCTAACATTTTAGGTGGATTATATGAATAAAATATTTCATAATTATAACCACTTCGCATCAAAGACTGAAGTATACTTCTTACTTCTTCCATACCAAAGAACTCATCTAATTCTTCGAACCATATATATTTACAAAATCCTTTTTTAAACTTTATTGATTTTAATTTTTTATAATCTTCTTTATTATTAGAACTTCTAAACTTTATCATTTGTCCAGTCGGCAAATATTCAAGTTGTAAAGGACTTACATTTATTTTCCAATAATCGGATACTCCTAGCATTTCGATTCCCCAAATGAGCTGTGCATAAACACTATCAGCTAATGTTTCTTTTACTTTTCGTAATGCAACTGCATTTGAAAAGATGCCATTTTGGGCATCTATCATCATCATTAAAGGTATTGCTATCCCAATAAAGCTTGATTTTGTACTACCACGTCCACCTTTAAGCCAATAATGGGTATGCTTAAAAGCTAGAACATCATCTAATAAATCGTAAAACGGTCTAGCTATTAAATCATAAGGATTAATCATCTTTCGCTGGTCTTTCTAAATTTATTATTGGTGGATTAATATTTTGAATCTGCTCTATCGGTTTTTCACCAACTGTATCTCTTAAAACTTCAAAAGCTTTTACATCACCTTTTAAACTTTTATTAACTAGCGACACTATCATAGCCATTTTATAAGTTGAGTCTTTGTCTGTAATGCCAAACACTTTTAATTGCTCTTTTAATTTTTCATTTGTTATTTTCCCATTTATAAATTTATCACATAACTCTTTAAAAGTTTTCATTTGACGTCTTTTTTTACCACTTGCTTTTCCACCTTTTGAAGCTATTTCTCGAAGTTCACTCGGAGTTCGTTCGCTATTTGGAATTAAATTATCTATATTAGCCATATATCATTCATCTACTTTCTTTTTTTATTTCATCGATACTTGAATATATATATTTCCATTTTTTGTGCCTATATGATTTACTTTATAACTTTGTCCTCTTTTTAATAATACTTCTTTTTGAGGATTATATTTTTCAGATTCTTTCATTCGTCTATTTGCTTTTTTCATAACATCGATACCTTTAGTAGTCTTAGATGGTTTTATTTCCACAATAATTGGTTTTCTGCTTCCAAAATTATATTTTAAATTTTCAGCTATAGATAAATCTTTAGTTGTACTGATAAAACCTTTTTCAGTGTATTCCTTTTTTACTTTTGATAATGTTTTTCTTGCACTTTCAGCAACTACACGTTGATTATCGTTATAAACTAAATTATTAACTAAATTTTCATATTCAGTATCACTAATATTACCAAAAATTGATGAAGCATCAACAGTTCTATATAACGTTGTATTAATATTTTGTAAAGAAGTAATTTTATCTAAATCTGATAAATATTCTTTTTCAAGTTTTGACAATTCCCCAAAATCTCCTGTCCCTCTCAAATATTGGTTTATCCACATTCCATCACCACTTACATAATGTTCAAGAGCTGATATTTGATTTTTAGTAGATATTGAACTATTAGCTCCACGTCCTCCCATATTAATTTCCCCTTTCTTGCATTAAAAAAGACACCTTTTACAGTGTCAATGTATTCAAAAAATGAAAAAGGCGTCCCGACTCGAACGGGAATCTCCTCAGTGGCAATTAAGCCATACATCAAGGCGTAATCCCCTTATACGACTACCTTTTTCGTTTGTTATTGTACCATATTTTTTCAATTTTTTCAACTATATTTTTTTCTTCTGCTGTTAATTTGCTAGCTCCTCCTTCATAATCGTTCTCATTATGGAAATATCCGTGGTGAGTGTGTGGTATCTTACCATTATGTTTATGGAGCAAATCAATTTGCCTTTCTCTTTTGTTTTTATCATCATAATAAGTTATTGTCATTGGCTTATTTTCATCGTTCAATGTTACATATATTCTTCCCTTTGTCATTGTTTCCATTGGTGCAGTAGCATTGCCAAAATTATATTTTACATACTTAATATTTCCACTTTGTAATATAGTTCTATATTCAGTACCGTATTTATGTCCAGATTTACTTATTCCACTACTTGCTCCACGTCCTCCCATATTAATTTCCCTTTCTTAGATATAAAAAAAGGCACTACTAAGTGTCTAATCTTCTAACCCTGGTAACTCTTTAAATTTTTCTATGAGTTCTTTTTTATTATATAATTCAGGATTTTCAATACCCTCTTTTTTAGCATCTTCTAATAATTCTTCATAACTTTCTTTTTTTAATTCTCGTATATATTCTTTTTCTATTTTTTCATTTAATCCATTAAAAGAATCATCTAAAAAGAAGTATCCTTTTTCTTTACCCATTTCTCCTCCTATATTTTATAATTTTTATTTGGCTTAAAGCTATATTCATATCCATATTTACTAGCATTTTTCTTATACCAACTATCTAAAGTATCAGCATAGACTTTCCTTTTGACTGTTTCAAATTGTCTTTTTGATAAATTCCCTCTCTTAACTTTTAAAGAATTTTTCGTAGCTTGAACATTTATTTTTTTTATATCTTTAGCTAATGCTTTATTTAATCCTATTGGATTGGCTCTCTTAGTAGCTGTTATCCTATAAGTCCCCTCTTTGGCAACTGCTCTCATTTCTTTTAGTTTAGATTCAGTTAAATAACTAATATCAGCACCGCTAAAAGTTCCACCATAATTGCTTGGATGATTATGAGTTGCTGTCATACCTTCTTGGCTTCCATTGTAAACAATTCCAACATTATGCTTATTTCCTTTAGCTCCAGCAACTATTTTTCCATTTTTATCTATTAAATATCCATATTCTACTTTTTGACTTTTCATATCCAAAAATTCTTCAAATTCATCTTTAAACTTTACAAGATAATTTGACGCATATGAAATATCTAATTGCTCGCTACTTGCTCTATTATAGGGTTTTAACATTCCATCTTTTCCTCTAGTACCTAATGAATATGCTCCTCTACCACCCATATTATATCACGCCTTTCTGTTTTTTTCTACTAGTATTCATTCTTTTAGTTACTTCATTATCGTAATATCTAACATCAATATCACCATAATCATAATCTAATTTTCCGCCATAAATTAAAATGGCTGATGGTTTTATTCTTTTTATCATTTCATCTACACCATCTCGCCATATTTTTAATGACTCTTTATTTTGTTTAACCCCAATTGTTGAAATAGCAACTATACTTCCTTTTGGGATTCCATCAAAACAAAACTCAAAAGTTTCCTTTTCTGCCCAACTAATTGTTGGAATAACTTTAATACCATAATTTTGTAAAAACTGACCTATTAGTCTACTACGATATACATTCCATATTTTCATTGACATCGGCATATCTAAATATAAACTAAAATCTGGACTCAATATACATTCATAACGTGCTATATCTTCAACATATTTGTAAGGGTCATTCCATAGCCTTTCAAATTGATAATCATCAACAAAACAATGAATGCCAACATTTCTGTCTTTACTACTTAACATATAATTAAAGCCAATTAATTTATCAGGTATATAATTATCATTTTTTATTATAGGCATTTGATAAAATCCATCTGTTCTTGCGTTATCATATATTTCTAAATTATAAGCATTATTAGTTCTCTCTCTTTCATTTTCTTTGAAATTTTCAAGTTCTTCTTTCTCTTCTTCAAATATATCAAAATCAAATAAATTCATATCAATACTTGTTATACCCTCTAGTTCCTTAGATAATAGATTAAAATCCCATTCAGATTTTTCTGATACTTTATTATCTGCCAATCTAAACGCATTAATTTGTTCTGGGGTTAAATCATCTGCAATAATACAAGGAACTACTTTTAAACCTAGTTTTTTGGCTGCTTTATATCTTGTATGACCACAAACTATTTCATTATTTTTATCTAAAATAATTGGTACTTTAAATCCAAACTCTTTAATTGAATTAGCTACATATTCTACTGCGGTATCATTTTTTCTTGGATTGTTTTTATACGGTTTTATTTCTTCTATGCTTTTTTCAGTAATGCTCATCTTTTTATCCTTTTCTTAGTTATAATATTTTTATAAATCTGTTCAAATTGGTTGCCTCAGCTAGATTCGAACTAGCGTATGCGAGAGTCAAAGTCTCGTGCCTTACCACTTGGCTACGAGGCAATAAAAAAGAATCAACTTAATGATTCTTTAAGGATGATATGAATTTATAATTCACACATTGACAATTGTTTAAAGGAGTAAAATGGTTTTTTTATGAAATAACTTTATAATTATTTCATCATATCAAATATACCATAGTAGTGGTCTCATAAAAGTCTCATGTTTTATTTTTGGATAATTTTTTTATTAATTCTTTTGATGTGTTGCACACTGTATCCTAGCCTTTCAGCCGTTTCTCTAACTGATAGCCCCCAGATATAACGACATCTAAAAACTTTCTTTTCAACATCTTTCATTTCAGCAAGTCTTCTATCTATGATACTTAAATGCTTTTCTATAATGTTTAATTCTTCTTGAATTAATTGTCTTCTGTTATCTAGTCCTTCAATTTTTGCAAATACCCTAGCAAATTTATCATCAACTGTTGAACTTTCAACTTTTAACTCACTAAAAGTGGTACTATGTAATCCTAATTCCTTTTGAATTTTTAGTTTAATTCTTTCCTCTAAACTTTTAACTTCTTCTTCTAAAATCTTTTTATCTTCAAGCTCCTTTTTTAATTCTTTATACATTTTTTTACTTTATCCCTCCAATTATTTATCAAAGCCATATATACGTTCCTATTAAAACTCCTAAAAAAGCTGGAATCGCTCCTATTTCACAAAATAATATTTTTAATATACCAAATGCAATTTCTTTTCCGTTTAAAGGATTTATTGCATTAATTATTTGAACGATGCCACCATACAACATTACATATAAGCCTAAATATAATCCAATTAAAATTCCAGCTATTATTATTAAAACTGCTAATACTTTCTTCATTTTATAATCTCCTCCAATTCTTCTTTAGAATACTGCCTATTTTTATATTCAGTTTTTAATGATTTTTCTGTGTTAAATACTGATTGTAATAAGAATTGCCTATTGTCCTCAGATGAGAGTTTTGCCTTATTATCATTATAAGATTTAAGCAATTCTATATCGTTCTTTACTTTTCTTCTTTTAAGCCTAATATCTTTTAATTCTTTGACAATTCTATAACATTCAAAAGTTGTTAATTTATTGTTTTCTATATAATGCAATAAGTCTTGTGTTTTTTCATCATACATATTTCTTTTTTTAGGTAAAGATTTACTATACTCATCTATTTCATTTAATTTAAGTATTATGTCTTTTAATTCTTCAACTACATTCATATTGTACCTATAAATCTAATTCTTTTAAAGTATAACGCTTTTCGACTTCCATTCCTTTATACATCGTATCTTTCTCAAATATTGGAAATGTCATGCCATCGTCATTTAAAACAATAAGAAGATAGTCATATTTATAACCATTACTTTCCTTGCTAATGTATTGGATTCTATTTCTAAATGGTTTTATAACTGCCTTTAGATATTGTTTTTCTTCATCATCAAGTATTTTTGGAATTTCTTCAAAAATCATTTTTGGTAAAATAATATAATCATCAAAAACGTCAAGTCCGTTTTCCTTTAATAGAAGATTATAACAATTCTCGATAGATGACTGATTTACTAAAAAGTACTCTTTTTCACATTCACCATAATGTTCTTTTAAAAAATCAAACGTTTCTCTTTGACAACCACACCAATTTATTTTTTCTAAATCATACAAGTCAATATGCTTCTTTAGTTTTACTCTCATTTTTCTTCATCTCCATTATCTCTTTGATAGATATATTTTAATAAATCTGCTAATAAATCATCAATATTTAGATTATTAGCAATACATTCGTCTAGCAATACCTCAATTAACATCTTTATTCCTAATAACATAGTCGTATATGATGTTCCTTTTTTTATATTAATTTCAGCATTGTTTTCATCAATTGTTTTTATTGTAATCATATTTAATCTCCTACTAATCTTCTGGCATTTCATAAATTTTAAATGTTTCTATGTTTAATGAACCTTGTATTTTACTTTGTATTTCATTTAGAACTTCTAATGCTCTTTCATATGTAGAATATTTTCCTAAAAGATTATCATTAGAGTATATATCTGTTGAACCGTCATGTCGTTTATAAACAGCTAAGTCTTTAGCTTTAATCAACAATTCTTTATTTTGACTCCTTATCCATAATTCCATAATCTCTCACTCCTCCCACCAACCTAGCTCTTCGGCTAATTTCACTTGACTTTCAATCATGCTTTTTTGTCGATTTGTCATTTCTTTTATATCTTTTTTTAAATATTCTTTAAATCTTTCTAGTTCCAATATTTTTTCAATATTTATGAAAAAACAATAATCTGCTCTTTGGTCAAACTTCATAAGATTAAAATTTTTTCTATAAATTTTTTGTAATAATTCAACATTTGATTTATATTCTTCTTTCTTCATTTTTATTTCTCCGTTTCTAATATTTCATCATCTAGCATTTCTAAACAATAAATTGGACTAATACATCTTTTTTTAAAATTATATATAATGATACTATTATCTTTTAAAATCATTGTATTTTTATTAATTCCATTGAACAAATCTTCATAGGGATCACTGCTAACATCAATGTAATTTTCCAATTTTTCATAAATGCTTTTTAGATATTCATAATAATTTGAATTACTTGATAAATCATCATAAATTATTTTTAGTGTATTAAATTTTCCTTTATGTTTTTTTAAATACAATTCATCAATACCATATTTTTCAAATTGTTTTAGTAATAAATCTTTATTACTTTTATAAATAAAATCGTAAATTGTTATTTGCATTTTTTACTCCCACAAAATCGCTAAAAGTATAATCAAAATTGAAATTATTAGTAAAATTTTTATTGTTTTCATGATTTTACCTTTGCTTTTCTTAAAATTGCTTTCGAGTTTTTCTCATAAGCTAAAATCTCATCACGAGTTGGTGCTCTACGATTGTTTTTTAAAAACTCATTAGCCTTTTTTAATTCATCTATTTCAAGAACTTTATCTGATAACTCTTTATGTAATTCCTGAATCTCTTTGTTTCTTGAATTTAAACTATCAGTATTATCTAAGATTACTTGAGACTGCTTAGTGAACTCTTTCTTCAAATCTTTTAGTTCCTTTTTTAATTTTGTGTTTTCTAATTTTAAATCAGAAATAGTAACTTCATTATTATTATTTTTTTCTTCAAAAGTTTCTTTTTCTTTTTTTAGATTCTCTATTTCAATATTTTTGTTGACAACCTTTTCTACTGATTTTGATAACTCTTCTTTCTTTTCATTTAATAAATTTTCTAAGTTTATTTTTTCTTTTTTACTAAGCTCTTCTCTATCGCTAAACTCAACTTCCATTTTTTCGAAATCTTCTTGAAAGTCTTTCAATTCTTCTGATAAACTTTTATAACTTAAAATCCATCTTGCAAACCCTATTTTATTTTTGTTTTCAACCAAGCCCCCCCGTGCTTGATTTTTTTCATTTACTCCTCCATAACTTTAATCTTTTAAACATTTCATAATGATATTTTGCCTTTTGATTTAAAACTTTTTTACATCGTTTACAAGTTCCAAATCTATCAACTAATCCTTTGATATTGTAATATCCACATTCTGGACATACTTCCCATTTTATTTTCATAAATTGAATCTCCTTATTTCATCTGGTGTTAGTGTTGATATTCCTAAATTAGTGCATTCTTGTACTATTCCATCGATAAAAATCGACATTTCTTTACTATCAAACTCACTAGAACCTTTAAAAATTCTATAGTGAGTAAATTCTTTATTGTTTACAATTCCAGTTCCAATTACTTCATAGTATTTAAAGTATCCAGCTGGATTGATTGAAGAAAGTATACTTACTACTTCACTTTGCCCATAACTTTTTAGCATTTGTAAATATACTTCTTCTTTTGACAACCTTAAAGCATCAGCTATTTCAGTTATTAACTTCCAGCAATATGCATTTTGGCTTAAACTTCTTTTTTCTTTATGTTCTTTGATATCGAAAAGTTTTTCTCTATCTTGGCTGAATAGCCATTGAATTATTTTTTCACAAGTTCCAGTCATATTAGTCCTCCACTTTTCTTACTTTAAAATGGCAAGTCGCTATCATCAACTTCTAATATTTGATTATAATCTTCGTCCATAGCAACTCTTGCTCCCATTTGAACAAAAGGCTCATCATTTAATTGCGTATTGTTTTCTATAGTACTTTGTGTATTACTTTGCTGTGAACTATCTTGTGAATCGTTTTTACTATCTAAAAACTGTACTTCATTTACAACCACATCAGTTGTATATCTTTTAGTTCCATCTTGAGCATCATAAGAACTAGTTTGTATTCTACCTATAATTGCTAATTGATTTCCTTTGCTCTGATACTTTGTTATATTTTCTGCTAATTTGTTATAGGCAACACAATTTATAAAGTCCGCCTCTTGTTCTTTATCTTTTAACTTTGGTCTATCCACTGCTAAATTAAATCTGCATACTGCTACGTTATTTACTGTATATCTTAGTTCAGGATTTTTTGTTAAACGTCCTATCAAAAATACTTTATTCATAACTCACCACCTCTTCAATATCTTTGATTAAGTGATAAACTGCGTAATTCGTTGTCGTTCCAAATCGATTTTTACAAGTCTTTTCTTCTGTTATTATTTCAAAACCTTTATTTCTTAAAGCATAAATTATGCTCGATAGCCTAGTTGCTCCATATAAACTAAATGCGTCTAATGATGTAATTTCTTTATACTTTCTTAGATGTTCAATGACTGCTAATGTTTGGCTTCTTCTCCTCATCTCACACCTCGTATTGTTCTTCTGGTGAAATAGGCTTATAGTTCTCTTTTAAATCTTTTTCGATATCTCTTTTTTCTTGTTTTAACTCTTCAATTTCCCACAACAAATCATTTATTATTTCAGTAAAAACTTCGCAAGGAATAATTGATTTTTTTTCATCTAAATACTTTATACTGTAATTCGTTAAAGTTGTTTTTTCAGCTTCTTTTATTTTTAAATATTCTTCTTCATTTAACTCATAATACATATTTCTTCTCCTTAAATTCTTTTAAAACTTTTTCTATTTCCTTTTTTGTTTTTATTTTGATTTCAACCAATTCTCCTAATTGCTTTTTTGGTAGCCAAATTGCGTATAATTTATCAAAATGATTTTTTTTGTTTAGAAAATTATAAGCATAAGCATATAAGCTCAACTGCCACGATAGATATTCTTTATCAAGTTCAGATGTTGTTTTAATATCACACAAACAATAATCTTTATCAACTCTTGCTATCATATCAAATCTTCCAGCATAATCATCTTTGTAATGTATTATTTGCTCTTGTTCAATCACTTCAATTTTATTTTTTGATTTTAAACTTATATACTGTTTTAAACTAGCTACTTGAATGTAGTTAAGTTCTAATGCAATTATTGTTGTTTCAAGAGCTTGCTCTTCGCTCATCGCTTTTAAATTTTTTTCATAAATTTCTATCGCAGAATGCAATTTTGTTCCATAATCAGCTTTTTTGTTTAAAATTTCTACTGGAACATTTTTATATTTATTCGGGAAGATGAAGTGAAGTATCTCACTCACACTTGGGATAATCACTCCATCTAGCAAATAAATGTGCCCCTCTTCAACAAATTCTAACATTTAACCTCGATAGCAACTGAACTTGATACGTTAGATGTTTTAGAATACTCTTCTGCAATATCAGGTAATTCTTCTTTTAATCGCTTACTATCAATCGTTGTTCTTACACTTCCTTTTTTGTAAATTACTTTTATATAATCATCTTCATAATTTAAAATGTCATTTTCTTCCATCGCTTTTTTTAAAGCCTCTTTTACTTCTTTTAGTTTTAAATCCCATTCTAAAACTTTACTTTGAAACTTCGCATACTCGCTCGTAAAATCTTGAGCAACTATTATTTTTCCATTTTCAACCTTTACTAGTTCATTCATTTGTTTTAATCTCCTTTTCTTTTATTTTTTTTATTAGTTCACTTGCCTTTTGAACTGGCAAATCTTCTAGTTTAGTTATTTTATTTGATTCTAATAATTTACTTAGCAACTCTCCTGTGTAATATTTTGATAAATATTCAATTTGTTTTGGTGTTGCGTTAATTTTCTTCTCGGGTTCTTTTTCTTTAGAATTTTCAACTTTACCACTTTCAGAATCGAACATATCGTTTTCGATAATATCAAAAGCTGTCATATACAAATATCTTCTTGAATAAGTCTCAACTCCTCCTAATGCTTGTATCTCGTTGCAACCTTTAAGAACTAAACTTCTCATCGGACTTGTATATTCTTCAACTTGATCGGGCTTATCACTGTTGATTATTCTTAAAATTGCCATCTCATTTGTGAACGTAACTTTTGTGAATAAACCCACTTCATTACAAAGGCTTATTATTGTTGGTGTAAAATCTGCTAGCTCGTAATATTTAAAACTAGCATATTTGTTTTCACCAGTCTTTTTTAAATTAGCATCCAATAATTTTTGTTTTACTATTTGAATTTTTTTATAAATACTCATATTAGAATAATCTAACTTCATCTCATTCATATTTAACTCCTAAATCTTTCATAATTTTTTTAAAAAGATTTTTTAACTTCCCATAACTAGGCTCTTTTTTAACATCGACTATAACCATAGCCAAAATTTGTATTATCTCATCTTCATCTAGTTTTTTTTGTCTTATTAAACTATTAAATATTTGTGCTAAATCATTCATTACATCAAGTTTAGTACCTAAAATTATACCCTTTGACTCTGTTGCTAGCAAAACTGTGTGCTTTGCTTCATCAAGTATTTCTTTAGCTACAATTTTTCTTTTTTCAAATTCTTTCTTATTTTTTTCTCTTGCATCTTTTAAATTTTTCAATAATTCTTCCATTTTAAATCTCCTTTTTAATTAATTTTTTTTTAGATATCTTCTAATCTTTTTTTGAACTCAGAAAGGTTATTTTTGTCGCATATAAAATTTTTCCTGCCTCAATATATCCAGATACCCCAATTATGTCTCCTTTTTCACAATACTCAACAATTGTATTAACAAACTTCTTATCAACTTTTACATTTAAAAAATCTGTTTCATAATCTCCATTTTCATTTTTAAAATCTCTTGGAACTGCCAAGAATATTGTTAATTCTTTTTTTGTTTCATCGGCTCCTATGATTTCTGTATATTCAGGCTTTTCAGCCAATACTCCCACAATTGAAAAATAATTCATATATCCTCCTAATTAAAAATCTTTTAAAATTTCTTCCATTTCTTCCAAACCATCTTCATTTTTTTCAATTTTTTTATCAAACCAAATTGGCAAATCTTGATTAGTTTTCTCTTTGTTCAATCTAATTTTTTCTAAACAACTTT
>CAZASP010000002.1:0-9023 GCA_964487865.1 uncultured Clostridium sp.
TTAATATTTTTTGTTGCTTCAAAAGAAGTAACCATTGAATGATCCATATTGTTATACCTATGTTGTCCATTTCTTCCAACACAGTATAAATTTTCATATTTTTTTACATATTCTATTAATTTATCAATTTCAGAATAAGTATCAAAATATGCTGGGTAGGCTTTTTTTACTTTCTCTCTATGAGTATCTAATACATCTTCTTTTTCGATAATTTCCATCTTTACTAATTCACTTACAGCAAAATCTGTAAATTCTTCATCTGACATATTCCAATACTCATCGCCTTCTTCACAAGTGTATTCTAGTCCTATCCATACTTTATTTTCTGCATCTTCTACTAAGTATGGAGACCAGTTATTAAATATTTGGAAACGGCACATTTTTACTTCTGGTTCTTGTACATATATCCAACAATCTGGAACAATATTCCCTAAAGTTTTTATATTAGTCTTATTTTCTAAGTTTAATTTTTTAACTAACACACCTACTGTCATAAAATCTCTATATGGCAAACCTTCTGCTATGGCTGTTATTTCTTCTGGTACTTTTTCTCCTTTGAAACCAACGACTAAATCTTTTAATGGCATTGATGAAATGAATATATCTCCACTTATTTTCTCTGTTTTTCCATTAATATCACATTCTACTGCCACTACTTTATTACCTTTTATATCGATATTTTTAACAGCATGTCCTTTTTGTATTTTTCCACCTAGTTTTTCGAATTCAGATGCTAATGTTTCCCATAATTGTCCTGGTCCATATTTAGGATACCAGAATTCTTCTATTAGCGATGTTTCTACTTCCTGTTTTGATTTTTTGCTTTTAAATATTTTTGAGAACATGTCCTTTATTACTGCTCTTATAGAAAGTCCTTTTACTCTTTGTGAACCCCAGTCTGCAGAAATTTTAGATGGATGCCTTCCCCATAATTTCTCTGTATATTTTTCGAAAAACATTTCATATAATGCTTTTCCAAATCTATTTATATAAAAGTTTTCCAAAGAATCTTCTTTCTTTTTTACAAATATTGTTTTTAGATAGCTAAATCCTGCTTTCACTGTTCTTACAAATCCCATGTTCATAAATGTTTCTTTTTTCATGCTTATCGGATAATCAAAGAACTTCTTTAAATAGTATATTCTAGAAACTCTATTTCTCGTTAGCATAACCACATCTTCTTTTTCTGGATCTGGACCTCCTTCTTTTAATGGTTTTTCTCTTCCTAATTTTTTATCATCAAAAGAATCTTTGCCTTGTAATGGCATTAGTTTTTCCCAAAATTCCATAACACTCTCATCTTTTGAGAAAAATCTATGTCCACCTATATCCATTCTGTTACCTTTATATTTTACAGTTCTTGATATTCCACCAATTTCCTGCGTCTCTTCCAAAATTGTTACATCATATTTTTTATCTTTATCTTTTAACAATTCATATCCTGCTGTTAAACCTGCTGGTCCTGCACCAATTATTATAACTTTTTCCATGTATTACTTTCCTTTCTTTTCTTGTATTATCTTTTTGCCTTTTTCTATAAAATAAGGTAATATATAAGCAAATAATATTAATACTATACTTATAGAAGGCGAAAACAACCTTGCTTCTTCAGCAGGTGCTCCTATAATTAAAGTAAAAATATTTGCTGAAATCATTGATGTGCAAAATGCAATAATCCAATTTATTTTTTTATTCTTTACTATATTTATAACTAAAAAAACAATTGTTGTCAACATTAATATGTAAACAATCATAAATGGAATAGGCAAAGTTACTAAACCAATATATCTATAAAACTTACCAGAGTTCTCTTTTTCTGCATAATTAATCCCTATATCTCTAAAACCATTTTTTACTGTCCTTTTCATTAGATACATATAATAATCACTTGTTTTTTTAGATTCTTTTATAAACTGGTTCACTTCAGTATCACTATATTTTTTTTGTATTTCTATTGTAGCTACCCATAAATCGTTTTCATCAGCTATTTTTATAATTTCATTATTACTAGCATTCTTATATGCTTTACTAGAAATAACTGATAATAAACTATTTGTATTTGAAACAGTTGTTAGTCCAAATACTCCTTGTTTTTGTTTAACAAATCCACAATAAGATAGTAAAATAACTCCACATACTAAACATGAAACAAAACCTATTATTATCTGCTTTTTTTCTTTTCTTTCATAAATAAATCGTAATATCCAAAATAAAATATATATTGGTAATATGTATATAAATGCTGGTCTTGTCATAACCATAAGCAATATTATTCCACCGTAGACTTCCAGCTACAAGTGCATTTGGCTTTTCTAAATATTTAAGTGTTAAAAATGCTAAAACTACCATCTCAAATATTGATAATGACTCTGTTAAAATCATTACATTCCATAAGTTAAGAAATGGCGTTATTCCAAAAATCAATGTTAAAATTACTATAACTTTTTTATTTTTCGTAACTTTTTTCAAGCAGTTATAAAATAACACTAATGTTACTAAAAATAAAATTTTTTGTGCAACTGCTACATTATCTAGCAAATTTTCTTCTCCTGCTGTTCTTCTTATACATTCTATAAAGAAAGGATACACAGGAGTTCTACTAAGTTTGCTATTTTCTCCTTCATTTTGAAAAAAGTTGATGTAACTATCTGAATCTTTAGTTACTTCATGTTTTGGTACTGTTCCATATATTATTAATTGAAATATAACACATATGACTACAATATATACAATTGGTTTTTTTAATATTGTTTTCGCTTTAGCCTTTATATCACTTTTTTTCATCTTTTTACTTCTACTCCTTTAAGTTCTTTATCTTCTAAACTCTTTTGCGAAGATTTATTATATATATAGCCTACTGATAATGCAAAAAATGTTAAATATGCAGCTTCTGTTCTAAGAGATGAATTATACCAAATAAGCATTATACTTATTAAAGCTAAAATTTGAGTAAATGTAAATGCTGCTTTTTTATTATTCTTTTTTTTCATTTTACCATTTTCATAAAATACTGCAACAAAGAACCCAACATATAAAATAAAACCAGCATATCCATTTTCTAAAAGCATAAAGGCATGTGAAAATAATGTGTAACGAAGAGTTAATCCATATTTTCTAAAAAAGTCTGTATTAAATGCTTCTATTTGGGATGTTTCAGCACTTCCCATTCCAATTCCTACTAATTTTTTAGAATTATCTGTTAAAAACATATCATCTATTTCACTTATTGCAGTCAATCTAGTTAGTCTTCCTATTGATTCATCATCACTTGCTGATTCAATAATATTATCTAAAGTAAAATAATCTTCAAAAGCTGGATAAATTACATATAATGCGTTAACTCCTAAATATAATACCACCGATGCAACTGCAACTAGTAGAAATGTCCTTTTTTTAAAATTAGAAAGTAAGATGCCCGCCAATGTTATTATTATAAGCTCTACAAAAAACATCTTTAATTCGCTTATTACTGCTACAAATAATGATAATACTGCAATAAATATTAAATATGAAAGTTTTTTTGTTTTATGTAAGTATCCTGTTAAAGCATATGTAAATATCACCATTAAATAAATATTCATATATCCATTAACTCCTGATGATATTCCAAAAATACCTCCTATATGATCCATATCTTGATGCAACCCTAAATACTGATATAAACATAAAAATATATTTATTACAAAAAATACATTTAATATTTTAAAAATATTTTCTACATCTTTTTTATTTAATAACACTATGGAGCTATACATAAACGCAAAAAATCTATATATGTTTCTAAATCCCCACATATACAATAAAATAGATTGTCCATTTTTGATTAAGCCAATTATACTAAACATTATCATAAAAATTACAATCCACGTTGTAATTTTTATATTAAGCTTTTCTTTCTTTTTTATCTGTACACCTATTGCAATTACAAAGGCTAATAAATTAATGATATCTGTTACATAATTAGCAATACTAGGTAAATTAAATGTTGAAATCAAAAATTTTATTACACAAACATATATAATTTCTGCATATATTAGTCTTTTAGGTACTTTAATTAAAAATATTATTGTAGGCACTAAAATTATTATACCTAATGAAAGCATTACCTTATTTAATTTCATTCCAATCAAAGTTATCAGTACTGAAAAAATTAACCACAATATTCCAGGAATTTTAATTGAGCTTAATTTTGTATTTTCTTGTACTCCCACTCTTTTGTTTCTCCTTGTTATAAAAATTTTTACTTATGTTTTACTAATTATAAAATATAAAATAGTTGCTTGCTTTTTTTTGATTAAAAAATCAAAAATTTTTTGTTTGAATGTTTTATTATATTTCTTATGTATTACTTCTTGCACTAACGAATCTTCACAGATTTTTTTTATGTTTTTTATTGCTTTTTCCTTTTTGTTACATATCTCTTGTTTTATTGCAACTCTAATAGTAGAAATAAAAGTATAAGTTATTCCCTTTTCAATTTCTTCATACATATTCATTTCTTTTGCTTTTTTTACTAAATCTTTATATAGTTGTTTATATTTTTCAAATTTGTCTTTTCTATATCTAGTAGTAAATCTTGTAGTAGAAGATTCTTCATTATTACAATAATAATAGTAAGTATCTTCAACAAACGTTGCCTTTGTACTATATCTTAGAAAATCCAAATTAAATATTATATCTTCTGAGATACATTCTTTTTCTGATTTAAATAAAATGTTGTTTTTATTTATTATCTCTCTTTTGTATATTGCTCTCCATACACTCATTCCTAAACGTTTTTTACTGTTAGAATTAAATATAGCAGATACTACTTTACTTGTGTCAACAATTTTATCTTTATATGGAATATTGTTACCTACTTTTGTTAAAATTTTCCCATTTATATCTTTTCTAACATTAGCATAAGATATATCTACCATATATTTTTTTGCTCTATTGTATAATTTTTCATAGTAGTCTTTACTAATATAATCATCTGAATCAACAAATCCAATATATTCTCCCATAGCCTGCTTAATGCCTGAATTTCTAGCATAGCCTGGTCCTTCATTTTGTTTTTTATGAATAACTTTAATTCTGCCATCTTTTTTTGCATATTTATCACATATTTTAGGGGATTCATCTGTTGATTTATCATCAATAAGTATTATTTCAATATTTTCTAAAGTTTGAGTTATTATGCTTTTTACACTTCTGTCTAAATATTTCTCAGCATTATATACAGGCATTATTATACTAATTTTAGGTATTTGAGTATTTTTCACTTACTTTTTCTCCTCTTCAAATTCCACTCTAATTGGTATATGAATTTTTATTTTTATTTGTTCTTTACTAGGTATTTTCATATAATCTCCATATATTTGTGTTAAAATTTCCTTATATTTATTCGGAACTGAGTACATATCTCCTTCAAATTCTAACTCTCTTGCAGGTAAATAATAAGATTTTTCAAATAACTCTTTTTTACTATCATATGCTGATACTAAATTTATCATATATTTTGGTTTTCTTTTATCTTGCAATTTTAAAATTTTGTCTTGAATATTTAATAAAGTTCTATGTTTTATAAATACTACTTTACCTATAATTTTTTTTATTATACCACATCTTTTTCCTAAAATAAACCCATTTTTATAATGTAATATTCTAAAAATTATGCTACTTAATTTTTTTTGCATATTTGCTAATTTAACATTTTCTATAGTATCTATTGGAAATATATCTATCCAAATTCCTTTTGGTCCATCGTAATTTACTTGAAAATCTTGTTCATAAATTGTGTTTTTATTTCTAATTTTTATAAAATTCAAATAATATTTAGGGTTCGTTTCTTTGCAGTCCAATTCATATTTTTCCTTTAATTCGCTTTGTGCTATCTGTACAAATTTTTCATAATCATCTCGTGGCATTCCCACATCAACATCATCATCCCAAGGAATAAATCCTTTATGTCTAACTGCTCCAAGCAATGTTCCTGCAATCATAAAATATTGAAGATTATTTTTTTTACATATTCTTACAAACTCGTCCAAAATTTCTTTTTCTGCCTTATGAACTTTTTTTATCATTTCTTTATCTACAATATCATCTAAATTTTCCAATTTACTCACCTTTTATACTTTTACCCATTCCTTTTTATCAAAATCATATCTTTTAACTACTTTCGCAGGCATTCCTACTGCTACACAATAATCTGGTATATCTTTATTTACTACACTATTTGCTCCAATAACTACATGCTTTCCTATTTTAACATTACCAACAACTACGGAGTTTGTTCCTATCCAACTTCCATCTCCTATTATTACTGAATTAGGATTTCCATCTTTATCTTTTGAACAATTTCCTTGTAATTTTATAGGAGTATTAATATCTCTATATTCATGATTATAGTCTGCTATAAATACATTAGGCCCTGTTATAACATAACTTCCTATATCTATTTTATTTGATGCTGCAATTCTAGAATATTGTTGTATTCTGCTACCTTCTCCTATTCTTATTGTTGCATTTTCTTGTGCACATATAAAATTATCAGATATGATAGTGCATTTATTTTCTAGTGTTACTCTTTTATTTCCTAAAATCTTTATGCGCCTCCCCATTAACACTTTACCTTTTCTATTAATTCTAAAAATGAAACAATATATTAATCCTACTATTGCTTTTATTTTATCTCTCATTTCTATCCCTCCTTAATTATTTCTTTAACAAATTGATATACTTCTTGTCCCATTCTTTTCTCGTTATATTTTTTTTCTACTGCAATTTTCGCATTTTTTCCTATGCGTTTTCTTAAATTGTCATCTTCAATAAGTAGTTTTATCTTGTCACTTAAGTCTTTAACATTTTCTGGCTCATATAATATACCTGTTTCCCCATCTTCTATATAATCTATTACACTTGGTACTTTTGAAACTATAATTGCTTTTCCATAATACATTTGTTGTAATAAAGTCATTTGTCCAAAAGAAAATTTTTTATATTCCAATGGTAATATTGCAAATCTCGCTTTCTGTATTTCTAAGTTTAACTTTCTTTTAGGTGTTTCTCCAATGATTTCAATTCTTTTATCATTAATTTTTAAATCTACTGTTGGACCAATCATTTTTAATTTAATATCAGACTTAACATTCTCAAAAGCTTTTATCATAGTTTCAAAATCTCTTGTATCACGTCCTATAGATATAATAAAATCTTCTGGTTTTACTTTTTTATTTTCATCTCTTTTAAAATATTTCACATCAGTTCCAAAAGGTATAAACTTGCTTTTTTCTACCAACCATGGATAAAATTTTTCATAATATTCTATCTGTTTACTAGTGTGATATATCAATCCATCTATTGATTTACTTGCAAATTGATTTAATTTTAGTACTTTTCCTGTTTCAGCTGCACTATTAAATGACCCTATATCAAAAACTATATGTTTTGCTTTTGTTTTAAATATTCTCCTAAATAATGCTAATAATATTCCACTTGGCATACCATGTGATATCACAATATCATATTTCCTTATTTTGAAAATAGCCTTTATAGCTTGAACAATATGAAAATGTAATTTGTTTTTTTCAACCTTTTCCCAAAAGTCAAAAGATTTTATATCTATCACATCTATTTTTGTATTTTCTGGGAAATATTTGAAGAACCAATATTTTTCTTGGTTACTATAATAATCAGGTGCTTGTAAATCCTCAGAAATTTGTTTTATTTTTTTTACTTTCCAGTTTACCAAAACCAGTATTCTCAATCTCATTACCTTCCTATTCTTTTAATAGTCCTATAAAATTTTATTTATTTACTTTATTTTTAATTATTTTGCCTATTTTTTTCCCCATAGTATATCGTGAATATTTGTCTTCAAAACACTTCCTAGCATTTTCTGCAACTTGATTTAATTTTTTTTCATCAGCAAGAATTTTTTTCATTTCTCTTGCAAATAATTTTTCATCTTTCTTTAAACAAAAACCATTTTTTTTATTCTCTATATACATTTCTGCTAAAGTACTAGGTTCTGTTATTATAATAGGCTTATAATATGACATTGCAGTTAATAACACTGTATCTCCTGAACATATATTTTCATCTTTTAGTGGTATTATCATAGTTTTTGCATTTATTATATATGGGTATTGTAGTTCACCAACAATATCTTTCCTTAAAATAATATTCTTTGGCAAATTTTCTGTATTTTTATATTGATCACATATTATTAATAATTTTTCATTACTTGGCATTAATTTCCATACATTAATTAAAAAGTCATAATCTCTATTAGACCTACCTATTGCTAATGAATAATTTTTATATTCACTTTTAGAATCTTTATATTTTTCATATGTATCATCTAAGCCAAATGGTAATACTATAAATTTTTCTATTGGGATATTAAATTCTTTAGACATTTTTTTTGCATAATTTGATGACGGTATATGTATATAGTCTATATATTTATTGTTTACACAATATTTCATAACTTTATTATATACATTCCCTACAAAGCCTTGTTTTTCCTTATATGTAAAATTACAAACAACTAATACGTTTTGTTTTTTTACTTTAAATAATCTACAATAAAAAGCAAAAAACAAGGCATAGAATTGTTGCCAACATATAATATAACTAAATTTTTTTCTTTGCAAAAAAAACTTCAATGGGTAAAAAATATAACATAAATATCTGTAAATATTATATATAATGTTGCGTTTTCCATTACATACTTTATTACATACTTTGAACTCTTGCTTTACTATTTCTTCTATCCCTTGTTTTAAAGTTTTTAATTCATCTTCCTGACAATCTGCCAAAATCACATTTTTTTCATTATGTTTCTCCTGCTTTATATACAATTTTTCTGTTTTATTTACAACATCATTCCAATTATATTTTTTTAAAATATAATTTTGAATTTCTTCTTTTGGTATTTTGTTCTTATCCTTTATAATTTGTTCTAATTTTTGCTTTAAGTCTTCAATATTCCCTTTCTTAAAACTCCATGCATATTTTTCTACAACTTGTAAATT
>CAZASP010000002.1:9123-32544 GCA_964487865.1 uncultured Clostridium sp.
CTTCAATATTCCCTTTCTTAAAACTCCATGCATATTTTTCTACAACTTGTAAATTCTCTTCTATATTACTTACCAAACATCTATTGCCATAACTCATAGCTTCAAGTAATGAAATTGGCATTCCTTCTATATCACTTGGCAAGCAATATAAATAACAATTGCTAAATAGTTCTTCAAGCTCTTGCCCTTGAACAAAGCCTGTCATTATAACTCTATCATCTTCATTTGCTTTTTTCTTTATCTCTTGCAAATAATCATTTGTATGGCTTGCTCCGCCAACTATTACTAGTTTTTTATTTGTATCAATTTGCTTAAAAGCATCTAGTAAATAATGCAAGCCTTTTTCTGGAACAATTCTTGCTAAAAATAATATATAATCATCTTTATTTAAATTATATTTTTCTTTTATTATATCTGCTTTTCTTTCAACTGGCTTATTTACTCCATTAGGTATAAAATATGTTTCTTTATTGTATGTTTCTTTAAAATATTTTTGTACTCCTTTTGATAAAACAATTATTTTATCTGCATATTTTACTGCCATTTTTTCTCCAAATTTTATATACTTTGTAGCAAAGCCTCCCCATTTAGCACGTTGCCAGTCTAATCCATGTATTGTTACTACAATTTTTTTCTTAAACAAATGAGGAATCCATAACATGGCACATGAACCTTCTGCATGATAATGCAACACATCATATTTTCCAAAAATTGCTCTTATAGTTGCCAAAAAAGAATATATTAAAGCATCTACTCCTTTTTTATTGATTGTTGGTATTGTTATTATATTTACTCCTTTATATTCCTTTATTTTTGTCTTACCTTTATCCGCATTTTTATCTTGTACGTTTTTTCCTTTCCTATTATACACATCAACTTGATTACCCTTTTTTACTAGTCTAGTAGAAAGTTCCTCTACTACAACTTCTACTCCTCCTTCTCTTGACGGTATACGTTTATGTCCTAACATTGCAATTTTCATTTTAACCTTCCCCTAATTTTTTTATAGTATTTATTGGATACAAAATTACATTTCCGTATTTGATTTTTTCTAATATTTTAGCTATGACTATAGGTCCTAACATTCCTGCAATTAGCCCTACTGTAAAATGTATATAAAAATTATTTATGCCTACTTTTAATAAAAATATTCTTGTTCCTGCTGAAAACGTGGTGTGCATTAAGTATATTGGAAATGTATATTTCGATATAAAATTATTTAATCTTACTTTTTCCAATTTGTCAGAATATTTTCTAAATAACTGTATAAAGGCTATCATTCCATATACAGCTAAAACTGAACTTATTATACTTAATATTTTTTCATTTATTATATCATATCTTTTTATAAAACTATATCCTAATGCAAGTGCAGTAAATGTTAAAATATTACCTAAAATATTTCTTACTTCAATGTTATGATTCGCCATAATTGCTCCTATATAAAAATATAATGCATATTCCATAAATTTATCTATTGCGTATATATTTGTATTAAAAAATATATTTACTAAATGTAATAAAATTAAAGTAATAAAAATCACTTTATTATTCTTTTTTAATATCTTTTCTATAACTGGTATAAATAAAAATATAAAAAACAAGGTATATAAAAACCAAAAAGGTGCTATAGGATTTGTTAAAATGTTCAAAATATCTTGAATCCCTTTTTGTGAATTTACACTACTAGAAAATATCATATTTATTAGTACATATGCAATATAAAATACTAAATATGGTATTCCTAAATTTATTAGCTTTTTCTTTATAAATTTTTTGTAATCTTTAAAACTTTTAATTTCTGTGTATTTTTTGTATAAATAACCACTTAGGCACATAAATAAGGGCATATGAAATATATATATGTACGTATCAATATAGTAATATAAATTTTCATTCCAATTAATTTTTGCTTTATTTAATCCTTGTAATAAATGACCTAATACAACCAATAAGCAAGCAAATAATTTTGTATAATCAATCCAAAATTCTCTCTTTTTATTTCTTTCTAAATACCTGTGTGTGTGTGTGTGTGTGTTACAGCCCCAACGGTTACAGAGTTTACATTATCATTTTTTGTCTTCATTTCTTCTTCCAACTACTTTCCCATTTGATTTGCAATATCACTATCTACTATTTCTTCACCTGTTTTATTTTTTAGTTGTTCTTTTGATGCTTGTGATAAACCGTCATGAACAGTACAGTTTAAATCACAAGTTGAACATTTGTCAAGTTCTTCTTTAGTAACTTTTCCATCTTTATAGTCTTGTACTATTTTATTTTCATACATTGAATATTTTTGTTTTTTATAAAATCTTAAAAACTTATGTTTAATTACCCACCAAGCTGGTTTCCATATATATTTATGCATTGCTGGACTTACTGAACCAATCATCCAACATTGCCTATCGCAATGTCTTACTTTATTTCTTACTTTTTCTGCCTGTTCTGAATTCCATAATTCATCCCATTCTTGTTCATTTAAGTTCCCCATTACTTCTTTTTCTTTCGTTCCATTACAAGGCATTACATCTCCATATGGATCAATAAAAAATGTATCAAAAGCCATATCACATGGTAATAATCTTTTTTGTCCAAATATATAATTTATTAATCCATGGTTAAAATATGCTCTAAACCATTTTTTAGGCGAATTTGATTTTAGTAATTCATTTATTAAGTTCTCAAATTCTTTTCCAACCATTAATCTATCTTTAATTATATTTTTTGCTTCTACAAAATAAAAACTATTATGTAAGGATGCTGTTGCAAATTCCATGTTTAGCTCATCTGATTTTTTATATAGTGGAACTAAATCTTTAGCATTTGCATCTTGTACTGTCATTCCAAATCCTACATCAGGGTGTTTCATTTCTACTAGTTTTTTTAATGTTGAGTACCCTTTGTTATATCCATCTTCTAATCCTCTAATTTTATTATTTGTTTCTTCTAATCCTTCTATTGAAATTCTAATTCCTATATTTGGAAATTCTTCACATAGCTTTATTATTCTGTCTGTGAAAAATCCATTTGTTGAAATTACAATCCTATCTGATTTTTTATATAATTCTCTAACTATGTCAGCTAAGTCTTCTCTAATAAAAGGTTCTCCTCCAGTTATATTTGTAAAATACATTTTTGGTAATTTCTTTATTGTTTCTATGCTCAACTCTTCTTCTGGTTTAGAAGGAGCCTTATATCTATTACACATTGTACATCTTGCATTACAACGATATGTAACAATTACTGTACCGTTTAATTTCTTTTCTGGCATTGTTATCTCTCCTTTATTAACTCAGTATATATTTTTATAATTTTTTTATAATATACATCTTTTGAATATAATTTTATAGCTTGTTCTTTTGCTGTATTTCCCAATCTATTAGCAAGTGGTTTATCTTCAAACAACTTTTTCATTTTATCTGCTAATTCGTTTACATCATCAAATTTATAAGTTAAACCATTTTCATCATTTTTTACAAGTTCTGATATCCCACCTATATCGGCACCGTACAACTGGTTTTCCTATTGCTAATGTTTCCATAACTGAGTATGGACAATTTTCATACCATATTGATGGAACAACTACAAATCTACTTTTTTGTATTTGTTCTTTAACTTCTTTTTTGTTTAAAAAGCCTAATACTTTTACTCTGTTTTCTAATTTATTTTCTTTTATAAATTCTTTTATTTTTTCTTCTTCTGGCCCAGTCCCTGCAATCCTTAATTCTTTTTGTTCAATTAATGAAATTGCTTTAATTAAATTTTTTATTCCTTTTTCTTTTGATAATCTTCCAATATACAAAGCATATCCTTCATCTTCTTTTTTTAAGTCATATTCCTTTATATCTATAAAATTATGTATAGCTTCAATTTTTCTCTCGTTTATTCCATCTTCTACTAATTTTGCTTTATAAAATTCACTTGGTGTTATAATTTTATCAATTTGCTTTGTATATATTTTTTTATTTCTATAGTATTTACCTTCGATTGCCCCTAATAAGCTTTTTAAATTAGAATTTTTTATGCATTTCTTTTTTATACAATTTACATATTTTCCTTTTATACAATCTTCACAAATATCTTTTTTGCTATCCAACATAAGAATTGCAGGACAAATAGCTTGTACATCATGAGCTGTAAATACTATTGGTATATTTCTCTTTTTTATTGGTTCTATAATTGATGCTGAAAGTTGCCTTTGAAAGTTGTTTAGGTGTACTATATCTGGCTTAAAATCCTCTAAAGCTTTCTCCATTTCTTCTTTGTTTTTTTTGCTATAAATTACATCAAAAGCTTTTAGTATATTACCATTGTTTAAATCTATAGGCTGTACAAAATATTCTTTACATCCTGTTTTTAAATTTTTTTTGTCTTCCATAGAAAAAAAAGCTACTTCATGTCCATTCTCTTTTAATAAATTTCCTAATTCAAAATAATATTTTTCACTTCCACCTTTTAAATAATGAAATTTATTAACTAATAGAATTCTCATTACATAGCTCCTCTTTTTCCTACAACTACTAAGAATGTTTTAAATAGTAATTTTAAATCAATTTTTAAATTATGATTAAAATAATATTTCATATCCATATCCATTCTGTCATTAAAAGTTACGTTGTTTCTTCCACTTATTTGCCAATATCCTGTTAATCCTGGCTTTAAAGATGTTATGAATTTAAAATATCCATTCATTTCTTCTTTTTCTTTTAATAAATATGGTCTTGGTCCTACAAGTGTCATATCACCTTTTAACACATTGATAAATTGTGGCATTTCGTCTATACTCGTTTTTCTTAAAAAATTTCCAAGTTTAGTTATTCTGGGGTCATTTTTTAATTTTTTATATGTACAATATTCTTCTTTCATATCTGCATTTTCTTCTAAATATTTTTCTAACTCTTCATCTGCATTTACTATCATTGTTCTATATTTATACATTTTAAATGGTTTTCCATCTTTTCCTATTCTATATTGTTTATAAAAAATTGGTCCTTCGTCTTTTACTATTTTTTGTGCTATATATATTCCGAATTGTAATAGGGATTAATAAGAGAGTTCCCAATAAGCCTACAATTATATCCAAACCTCTTTTTATAATTTCTTGTATTTTATTTTTACTTACATTTATATTTTCTATTTTTTCAATAGCTATAAGTTGTTCATATTCTTCTTGCATGTCTTTTAATTTTATATCAACATCCATATAAACTCCCCCATATAATCTTACATAAATCTATATTATTTCACATTTTGCCTTTCTAATTAATTAACTTATTTAACGATATAGATATTTCCTACATTCTACTTTGCTTATTATAGCATACTTTTTTCCTATTTTCAACATTTTTCGGGCATTTTTAGCATTTTCTATATTTTACATAATTTATTTTTCTATGCAATAAAAAAAGAACTAAATGTCTTTTATTTTTTAGTTCTTTAATCTTTTATTTTTTAATAAAAATATTGTTTCTAATACTATTGCTCTTTTTTTATTGCTTATTTCATATGTACATGTCAATACTGTTATTGACATTCCTATATTTTTATATATATTTTTTGCACTCCTTTATTTTCTCAATGCTAAATTTTTTTATCTTCATCTCTAAAAATTTTATCTAAAAATTTTTCGAATTTTTTACGCTCTCCTTTTAATCTTTCATTAGCTTTTGTATAATCTATTACCAATTTTTCTTTTTCTATCTTTCCTGTATAATACCTATCTTCTAAGCAAAATGTTTTTAGTATTGTTTCTATTCTAGAATTCATATTACAGCTACCTTGTTTGATTCTTTCAAATACCATAAAAGGTTTTTGAAACAATATTGCAAAAGCACAAGAATGAAAAGAATCTGTACAAATAAAAAATGCATTTTTTTCTAAATAGATAAATTCACTTGGTCCACATGTATAAAAAGGGCTTTTTTTATCTAATATATTAATTATTTCACAGTCATTTTCTTTTGACAATTTTTCTATTTCCTGCTTTCTTTCAAGTGGCATTTCTCCTAAAAAATAGTTCAATATATATTTTTTACTTTTTAGCATTTTTGGTTTTTTAGCAACTTTTTCCCATTCTTCTTTTTCTAACATCATTGTTGGATCAATAAGTACTTCTACATCTTTTCTACTTGTTAATTCTTCTATAATTTGTTTTCCTCTTTCCTCTCTAACTGATATATTATTTAATCCTTCTAACCCTTCTTTTGCTTTTTCAATTAAATTATTTGGTATTTTTTCTATTCCAAAGCTTGCACTTAAAGAGTTTCTTTTTTCTTTTGGTGCAAACTCTAGAAAATCAATTTTAGTCATTCTATTAAAGTTAGGATTCCATACTTGGTCACTACCTGTTATAAAGTAATCATATTCATTTGCTAAAGAAGATGGGATATGGTTTTCATTTATTATATATTGAGAATAATTTATATTTTTATCGAAATTCATAAAATTGTGATACCTTTTTGATATAGGTAAGAAAAACATGAATTTTTTTATCATCAATTTTATCATTGATTTCAAATAACTAATGCCTGTTTTAACGCTGATGTTTTTTATTGTTTCTACTTTTAAGTCTCGTTTTTTCAACACTTCTTGTGTTGCATAATTCTGTAATCTATTTCCATAGTTATTATCATCATTAATTGTCAATATTCCTGCTTTTTTCATTTTAGTTTCCCCTTAAGAACTTATTTTTATATTATAGCATATTTATATTAACTTTTTATATATTTGTTCTAAAGCATCTTTACTTAAACTTACTGGATTGTTGTTTAGTCTTTCAATATTAACTGAAGATACTAATTGTTTTAAATCTTTTGCATTTATTATATTTACATATTTAATGCCAATTTCAAAATAGATATTTTTTATTTTTTCTATTGTCTTAATATGTGAACTAGTACCAAACATATTATCTAAATCACAAAATATAGTTTCTAAATAATCTTTTCCTCTGCTGTCTATGGTATGTTCTAAATTATTTATCATATATTCCCACACGTGTGGCAAACACACTGCTACTGCATGCCCATGACTAATATTGTATAATGAGGTTATTTTATAACTCATTGCATGTGGTGCAGTTGTTTTACTAATATTAATAGCTCTACCACTATAATTTGCTGCTTTCAATATTTTATTATATACAGTTTTATCTTCATTTATATATTTTTTATAATTTTCTAAAATTAGCTTAATAGCTTGTTCTGCATATTTTTTACTTTCATCATTTGACCTTACACTCCAATATGATTCAATTCCTTGGCATAATGCATCAAGCATAGTTGATTTTTTTTGGTATAAAGGTAGAGTCTCTAAAAATATAGGTTCTAATAAAACATAATTTGGTAATATACTTTCATCAGCAACTGAATATTTTTTACCTTTGTAATATATAACAGCAAAATGTGTTGATTCACTTCCCGTTCCTGCTGTTGTTGGGATAGCCACTAATGGTATGTTGTTATTTATTATTTTTTGTTCTAAATAATTTTTACTACTATCTAGTGTTGAAAAGGCTTTAATAGTTTTTGCAACATCAATCGCACTTCCACCACCTAATGCAATTACTATTTCACAATTGTATTTTTTAAAGATTTTTATTCCCTCTAATACTTCTTCATATTTGGGATTTGGGTTAAAATCTGAAAATATATGTATATTAGAACTGTATTTTTTTAAATAATCACATATAAATGAATTTGCTAAAGATTTACCACATACTAATAAAATGTTTTTATCAGATATATTAATTACTTTATTTAGGTTTGTATAATTTTTTATAATCTCTTGCATTTTTTATTTCCATTGTTCTTTTTTATTTTTTTCAAATTCTTCTATTTCACTAGTTACTCTATTATAATCATCTAAATTGTCTATTTCATCTATATAATTATCTTTATATGACTTAGCATATATATTTATATCATTTGTGACTTCATTTAATGCATCCTCTGCATATACTTCTACGTTTCCCTCTTTTACAAATTTGTCAACTCTTTCCACCCATTTAAGTAAATCTTCTTTTTTTAATTTATAAAGGGGTTGAAAAGCATAACAATCGTCATCAAAAATTTTTACAGATACTTCTTTTAATTTTCCGTTAGAAATTCTACCTTTAAAATCTTTTTCAGGTAATCTCTTTTCTTCATTAATTAGACATACTGAACCTCTTGAATCTTCTAACACTTCTTGTACTAACTCTTCGTTAAAAACCAAGTCACCATGTAACATTAAAAAATCGTCATTTAAATAATTTTTTGCTAACCACATTGAATATATATAATTCGTTTTATCATAGATAGGATTTTCTACAAAATTAAATTTATATTTATCAAATTTTTGACAAACATGTTCTATTTGTTCTTTAAATGGTCCTGTAGTAATAACAAATTCTGTTATTCCACAATCACCTAATATTCTAATTTGGCGTTCTAATATACTTTCAGAATTTTTTAAAATAGCCATTGATTTATGATGAGTTTTAGTAAATTCACCCATTCTTTTTCCTAATCCAGAATTAAATATTATTGCTTTCATAAAAATACCATTCCTTTCTTACTTTTCTTGCTAGTTACACATAGTAATGAAAGTTTATACTCTTTCAAACTATTACCTAATTATTAAATTTTTTCATCATATTTTTCTTGTTTTCTACTGGGCTTATTGTAGGTCTACCTAAGTCTTCTCTAGAGCCTAACTTAGTATATATAATTAAAGCTTGTAAACTATCTTCTGTTAAATTTTTCATGTGTTTTTTTATTTCTTCAATCTTAGTAGCTTTATATACATTTTTAAATCCAAATGATAATAATACATTTTCAATATTAATATCAAATGCCACTGTTGGTTGTCCTCCAACTGATTCGTGTGCCCCATTATTAATTAAAATATACTTAAAGTTTTTGTTTGCAACTTGTGGAATTATAGCAAACATACCTGTATGCATTATAAAAGAGCCATCCCCGTCTATACAATAAACGTTTTTATTACTACCTATGCTCATTCCTAATGCAATAGAAGAAGTATGACCCATTGAGCCAACTGTCAAAAAATCATTGCTGTGTTCTTCTTTTCTTCTGTCTCTAATTTCAAATATTTCTCTAGAAGTTTTACCTGTTGTTGAAACTATAAAGTCATCTTTATTCAAACAATCTATTATAGTTTCAAGTGCTTCTTCTCTAGTAATTGTATAATTATTTTTAGTTTTAGTAGTTTTATATTGTTCAAAAGTCCCTTTACGAACTATTAATGCTATAGGTTTTTTTTTTTCACTAATATATTTATAGCAGTAGTCAATTTTATTTTCATATTCTTCATCTAATATGATATGCTCAATTCCCATAGCTTCAAGTAATGGAATTGTCACTTTGCCTTGTTTAATATGTTGTGGCTCATCCTTGATTCCAGGTTCACCACGCCATCCTATAATAAGTAACATGGGAATACTATAAACTTCTTCATCAGCAAGTGATAATAATGGATTTATTGCATTACCTAGACCTGAATTTTGCATATAAACAACTCCATAGTTTCCAGATGCTATATGGTAACCAGAAGCAAGTGCAACCGCGTTCCCTTCATTTGCTGTGATTATATTGTGCGTTTTATCAGAATTTTCTCTGATACAAGCACATAAATTTTTGAGTAATGAATCTGGAACACCAGCAAAAAAGTCTAATTTCTTTGCTATTAAATAATCATAAAATTTTTTAGTATCTATCATTTTATTTTCCTCCAGGAATTAATGTTAAAATTTCTTTTATTGGCATACAATATTCATCTACTTCTTTACTTCTTCCATTTTTTAAAATAGTTTCTGCAGTTTTCATCATAGCAGGATAAGCACTTCTTAATAAATGATTTGCATAGATAATTATATTTGCACCCCATTCATGTAATTCATTTTCTGTAAACTGATTGTATGAAGTTGGAACTACAATAACAGGAATGCTTGTATATTTTTTTCTAAATTGTGATAAAAATTCTTTTATTTCTGCTCCGTCTTTCTCTTTGCTATGAATCATAATTCCATCTGCCCCAGCTTCGATATATTTTTTGGCTCTCATAAGTGCATCTTCTATCCCCATTCCTGCAATTAAACTTTCTAATCTAGCAAATATCATAAAATCTCTAGTCGCTAAAGCTTGTTTACCTGCTCTGATTTTTTCTGAAAAATTATCTGGGTCATCTAAAGTTTGTTTGACTTCTGTTCCAAATAAAGAATTTTTCTTAAGCCCAGTTTTATCTTCGATTATAATTGCGGATACTCCTAATCTTTCTAGTGTTCTTACATTATACGTAAAATGTTCAATTTTTCCACCAGTATCGCCATCTAAAATTATTGGCTTTGTGGTTACTTCCATAATTTCATTTATGGTATTAATTCTACTAGTCAAGTCAACTAATTCTATATCTGGTTTACCTTTAAATGTAGAATCACATAAACTGCTAATCCACATAGCATCAAACTCTTTCTTTATTCCTGTTTCAGGATTTTCTACTTTTGCATTTTCAACTATTAAACCTGTTAATCCATTTGATGCCTCCATAACACTAATATATGGTTTTAATGTTATCAATTTTTTTAATTTACTTCTTCTAATATCTGGTGTGTTTGAAAGTATTCTGTATTGTTGTTCTAAATCAGTACAATTAACATCTTTTGTATACGGAATTTCAATTAACTTTCCTCCCCAATCAGCTAATACATCAATAACTTTCTGTCTCACAACACTTTGGATACCTTTTCGCCAATCATCGCCATGTATTACATAATCAGGTTTTAATTTTAATAGATTATCTGTATAATCTAAAGTTTCTTGTTTTACAACACTGGTTACATTTTTAATGTTTTCAAATACTCTTTTTCTGCTTTCCCAATCTAAAAGCGGAACTCTTTTATATGTGGCTATAGCTTCATCGGTCAATAACCCAATTATAACATCTCCATATTTAGCTCCTTCTTCAATAATATTTATATGTCCTTTATGTATAAAGTCAGCCGACATTGCAATATATACTTTTTTGCTCATATTATATTTCCTTTCCACACAATTATTTTTCCTTTCTCATTATATAGTTCTTTGACGATTTTTGTCAAGGTATTTTTATAAATATTTGTCTACTTTACTGCAAAATACTTTATTATATAATTTCATATTCTCCCATATTTCTAAATTTTTGGTAACGGTCTTCTTCTATTTCTTCTGGTGTCATATCTTTCATTTCTTCTATAGCCTTTTTTATTTCCCTTTTCAGACTTTTAGCAACCTTTAAAAAGTCTTCTTCCTCATCGTTTCCTTTTGTTTCTTTGATGACTTTATCAATAATTTTCAATTCATACAAATCTTTAGCGGTAAGCTTCATTTCTTCTGCTGCCTCTTTAATTCTAGAAGAATCCTTCCATAAAATATTTGCATATCCTTCAGGTGATAAGATAGAATAAATTGCATTTTCAAGCATAAATACTCTATTTCCTACGCCTAATGCTAATGCACCTCCACTTGAACCTTCACCTATTACTATTGCTATAACTGGTACTTTTAGTTTTGCCATTTCTAACATAGATTTAGCAATTGCTTCCCCTTGACCTCTTTGTTCAGCTTCAATTCCTGGATATGCTCCTTTTGTATCAATAAAAGTAATAACTGGTCTTTTGAATTTTTCTGCTTGACCGCATAAATCTAATTCCTTTTCTATATGCTTCTGGGTTTGGCATGCCAAAGTTTCTTTCTATATTTTCCTTTGTTGTTCTTCCTTTTTGTTCTGCAATTACAGTATAATTTTGATTTCCAATTCTTGCTAGACCACATACAATTGATGGATCATCTCTAAAATTTCTATCTCCATGTAATTCTATAAAATCATCAAAAATAACTTCAATATAATCTAAAGCTGTTTTTCTTTTTGGATTTCTCGCTATTTCAACTTTTTCCCATGCTGTTAATTCTGGCATTTGCTTTCCTCCTTTATTTGTGATATTGAATTAATTGATATAAAGTATCTTTCATTTTTTCTCTTTCTACTATTTTATCAATAAAACCATGTTTTAATAAAAATTCTGCTGTCTGAAAACCTTCTGGCAATTCTTCTCCAATAGTTTGTTTAATTACTCTTTGTCCAGCAAATCCTATCATAGCACCTGGTTCTGCAAGTATAATATCAGCAATACTAGCAAAAGATGCTGTTACACCTCCATAAGTTGGATCTGTTAAAACTGAAATATAAAGTCCCCCTGCTTCATTTAATTTATTAATTGCTGACGTTGTTTTTGCCATTTGCATTAAAGAAATTATTCCTTCTTGCATTCTAGCACCACCAGAAACACAAAATATAATTAAAGGTAATTTCAATTCTATTGCTTTTTCAACACTGTATGTGATTTTTTCTCCTACTACAATTCCCATACTTCCCATCATAAAGCCACTATCCATAATGCAAATTATAACTTTTTCTCCTTTAATTTTGCCTACTCCACAACTTACAGCTTCTTGGATACCCGTTTTTTCTCTTAATGCTTTTATTTTTTTAGGATAATCTTCTAAATTTAGTGGATTTGTAGTATCTATGTTAAAATCAAATTTTTTATAAGTTCCATCGTCAATTATGCTTTCTAGTCTTTTATTAATATGCATTCTAAAGTAAGTTCCACAATTTGGACAAATACTATTGTTTGCCATTACAGTTTCTTTATATATAATTTCTTTACATTTATCACACTTTACCCATTTGCCAACTTGAATATCTACTTGGTTTTCCATTTTTTTTGCAGTTGGTTTTCTTTTTTTTATTTTATCTACAATCATTTTTAACACATTTCCTTTCCTAGTCACAAATCTGATTTAAAAAAATCATAATTATTTTTTCAAAATTTCACTTTCAATAAACGATGTATCAAA
The DNA here is from genome assembly GCA_964487865.1 of uncultured Clostridium sp. Classification (GTDB taxonomy): domain Bacteria; phylum Bacillota; class Clostridia; order TANB77; family CAG-508; genus CAG-269. Next base: position 22,023 of record CAZASP010000002.1, read on the forward strand.
ATTACCTCTAATGAAATTATGGTTTTTAATTATTTCAAATAAAAAGTCTATATTAGTATTAACACCTTCTATTACAGTTTCTTCTAATGCTCTTTTCATCTTGCTTATTGCTTCATTTCTTGTATTACCATGTGTTATAATTTTTGCTATCATAGAATCATAATTTGGTGGTATGGCATATCCTTCATAAATTGCAGTATCAACTCTAATGCCATTTCCTCCGGGTAAATTCAAACCTGTAATAGTTCCTGGGCATGGCATAAATCCTTTATTTGGATTTTCGCTATTAATTCTACATTCTATACTATGTCCCTGAAATTTAATATCCTTTTGTCTTAATTTTAAGGTTTCACCTGCTGCTATTCTTATTTGAGCTTTAACAATGTCAATTCCTGTTCTTTCTTCAGTAATAGGATGTTCTACTTGAATTCTAGTGTTCATTTCCATAAAATAGAAATTCTTGTTGCTATCTACTAAAAATTCAATAGTACCACAACTACTATATCCTGCTACTTTTGCTGCTTTTATTGCAGCTTCTCCCATTTTATTTCTTAATTCATCATCAATAGAAGTAGATGGAGTTTCCTCAATTACTTTTTGATTTCTTCTTTGTATAGAACAGTCTCTTTCTCCTAAATGAATAACATTTCCATGCTCATCAGCTAAGATTTGTATTTCTATATGTCTTGGATTTTTAATGAATTTTTCTATATAAATTTCATCATCACTAAAATAATCTTTTGCTTCTTGTTTTATTATATTATAATTATTTTCTAATTCAGCTGGGTTATTTGCAATACATATTCCTTTGCCACCGCCACCAGCTACTGCTTTTAACATAACAGGATATCCAATTTTTTTAGCAATTTTAGTTGCATCTTTTAGACCTTTTACACTTCCCTCTGAACCTGGTATTACAGGAACACCTGCTGATTTCATTAGTTCTTTTGCATTTGCTTTATTTCCCATTAATTCAATAATTTTATATGACGGCCCAATAAATTTTATATTTGATTCTTCACATATTTTTGCAAACTGGCTGTTTTCTGATAAAAATCCAAAACCTGGATGAATACTATCTGCTTTAGTTATATTTGCTGCCTCTATTATATTTTTTAGATTTAAATAGCTTTTTCCTGGATTTGCAGGACCAATGCAAACTGCTTCATCTGCTAAATGTGTATGCAATGCATTTTTATCAGCTTCTGAATAAACAGCAACTGTTTTAATATTCATCTCTTTACATGCTCTAATGATACGAACTGCTATTTCTCCTCTATTAGCAATTAAAATCTTATTCATTTTTATTTAACTACCTCTTTTCTGTTACTGTTCAGACTTAAAAACATTACTTACATACTCCTATATTTCTGCCTTTGTTTTCTTTCAAACTAAGAATTGCAACTGCACCAGTTTGTGCTAAATTTTCTATAATTAATACACTATATATCTTATATCTCCTTATTTAATAATAAATAATGGTTTACCATATTCTACTGTTTCTTCATTTTTAACTAAAATTTCTTTTATCTCTCCATCAAATTCTGATTCAATTTCGTTCATTAGCTTCATTGCTTCTATGATGCAAAGTACATCACCCTTTTTTACTTGTTGACCTACTTTTACATAAGGTTCACTTGTAGAAGATGGTTTAATATAAAAGGTTCCTACCATAGGAGATTTTACAATATTTCCATTTTCTATGCTTTCTTGTTCAGTTGTTTTTTTGTTTTGTTGGCAATTGTCTGTTACTATTACTTGCTTTTCCTCTTTTTTCATACTAATTTTTGTACCATCTGGAAAATCAATATCAATTGCTGTTAATTTTGAATTTTCCATATCTTCCATTAATTGTTTTATTTTTTCATATTCCATTTTTCTTCAAATCCTTTCTTTACTTTTTAAAAATTTATTATATACTTATTATCTAATTTTCCCAATTAGGAGGTATTTTTCATGAAAAAAAACATTTATGAACAATGTCTTAAGTTACGGAACTATTATTTAATTGGGTATATGCCTGACTATGAACTTATAGAATACGGCATACAATATAAAATTAACATTCCTATTGTTTAAGAACCTTGATCTAGAAATAAGAAACCTATTTTCATTTTAGTTTATTCCTCCAATTCTTTTTATTAATTTACTTTCCCATTGGTTGCAAAATTCAGTTATTACTTTTTTATTATCAATTTCTATATTAAATTCTTTTTTTATTGAAGAAGTAGGCTGATCAATTTCAATAGCTGATTCTTGACTATTGGTGTTAATCCCAATGCCGATAACTATGTATTTTGCAGTTTTTCCAATAAGTTTTGTTTCTGTTAATATTCCACCAATTTTTTTATTATTGTAAACAATGTCATTAGGTAATTTTATATCTAAAGAAATATTATATAAACTTTTAAAAACTTCCAGTAATGTTTCTGCTATTTCTATCGTAATTCCTTCTAATTTTTCAATTTCACATTTTGCCTCTAACACAAAAGAAAAAGCTATATTATTCTTTTGTTTTGTTATCCATTTTCGTCCATGTGTTCCGTTTACCATTTGTTTGAAGTTCTGCTAAAATAATGGTTCCATTATCTATTTCATTTTTTCCTATTCTTCTCCAAAGTTCTAATTGAGTAGAATCAATTTTTGGATAAAAGACTATATTTCTACCTAAAAATTGTGTATTTAAATTTTGTAATCGCATTTTGCTTCCTCCTTTTGGATTTGTTCAGGTCATGCTACCTTTTTATTTTATTTGTTTTTTTTTATTAATTGTTCTTATGTTAATATAATTCCTATTATAGCCTTATGTCTTTTTTTAATCTCTAACTTATTGTCATAACATTCTAGCATAATATTTGGTCCATGTCAATGATTTTTGAAAATGTCCAAAAAATGTCCAAAAAATTTTGAAAATGTCCCAAAAATTTTTTGTAGGTATTTATTTTGTTTTTTTCCTTAATAATAACTTGTGGTTTTTAAAAATATATAAATAAAGAACTATAAATTTCAATTTTTGAAATTTATAGTTCTTATATATTTTAAAAAAGTAATAGTAATTAACATTCCTATCATTACACCAAATGTATCTAATAGCACATCTGTTATTTGCCCTGACCTTCCAGGAATAAAAGTCTGATGAATTTCATCTGACATTGCATATAACGCTCCTGCAATTAAACTTATAGCTATTCTTTTTTTATTATCTATTTCATATGTACATGTTAAACCTGTTATTGATATTCCTAATAATGTATATATACTAAAGTGAGCAAATTTTCTTATAGGATGTTGATATTTTTCTATTAATTCTTCTTTTTCTTTTTCAGTTATGTTTTTATACCTTGGTTGCAATTCAATTAGTTTTTCTGCTACTTTTCCACTAGTTCCAGAAGATTCTTCAGCATCTTGACTTGAAAAACTAAATATTGTAGATGTTATAAATACTATTATAATTATTAATAATATTCTTATTATTGTTTTCATATACGCTTTAATTTCCTTTTAATTTTTTTACATCTTTTCTGGCATCTGCATTCCCAGTAGTTCTGCACCTATTTTCAAAACTTCTCCTGTTGCTCTTGTTAAATATACTCTAGCATTTTGCACGCTCTTATCTTCTCCAATTATCTTATTTTCGTTATAAAATTCGCTATATGCTTTTGCTAAATCCAATAAATATCTAGTCAAAATAGCAGGTTCTTCCTTATCTGTTACCTGTTGTAAAATTTCTTCAAAATTATAAATTAGTTTCAAAATTTCTTGTGAGTATTCATCTGTTAATACATTGAATTCTATTTCTGCAATTTCTGGAATTACTTCAACTTTATTAAGTACACTTTGTGTACGTACATAAGTATATTGAACATAAGGTCCTGTTTCTCCTTGAAAATTCAATATTGTGTCCCAGTCAAATATAATGTCTTTTACTCTACTTGTAGATAGGTTATTAAATATGACCGCTCCTACTCCCACTTTTTGTGCTATTTCTTTTTTGTTTTCTAAAGTTGGATTTTTTTCTGCTATTATTTCTTCTGCTCTTTGTATTGCTTCATTTAGCAAATCTTCTATTTTTACTATATTTCCTTCTCTTGTAGACATTTTGCCTGTTGGTAATAATACCATACCATAAGATACGTGTTCTAGTCCTTTTAAGTATTTTTCATCTAACCCTAAATATTTTGCTACTGCAAAGACTTGCTTGAAATGTAATATTTGTTCATAAGATGTTACATATAAGGCTTTATCAAAGTCATAGGTTCTAGCACGATATAAAATTGCTGCTAAATCTCTTGTTGCATATATTGAAGAACCATTAGCTTTTTGTATAATACATGGCGTGTCTATTCCATCTTCTTCTAAATTTATAATTCTAGCTCCTTCGGATTCTACTAATTTTCCTGTTTTTTCTAATATGTCTATAACTTCTCCTGTTTTTTTTGCAATAAAGGCTTCTCCATCCCATGAATCAAATTTACTACCTAGTAAGTCATATATTTTTTTGAATTCCTTTATGCTGACTTCCTTAAATTTTTCCCATAGTGATACACAATATGGGTCTCCTTCTTCTAACTTTTTAAAGTTTTCTCTACATGCTTCTAATACTGTTTCATCTTCTTTACACAAGTTGTTGATTCTTACATATATTTTCATTAATTCGTTTATTGGATCTTCGTCTATATTGTATTCTTCGCCCCAAAGTTTGTACCCTTCAATTAGTTTTCCAAATTGTGTTCCATAGTCACCTAAGTAATTTATTCCTATTGTGTTATATCCCAAATATTTATAAATGTTGTAAAGTGCTCCACCAATTACTGTTGTGCGTAAATGACCTATGTGAAATGGTTTTGCTATGTTTGGAGCTGAGTAGTCAATTACAATATTTTTGCCTTTTCCAATTTTTGATCTTCCGTACTCACCTTGGTTAGAAAAGTTTGCCAATACTTGCTTTGCTATTTCTTCTTTGTTTATGAAAAAGTTTATATATCCACCTACTATTTCTATTTTTTCTACTATTTCTTCTTTAGAAGTATTTGCTATATTTTCTTGTATTTTTTCTGATATTTCTTGTGCTATTATTGGTGGTTCTTTTTTTAATTCTTTTGCAAGACGAAAACAAGGGAAAGCATAGTCTCCCATTTTCGAATCTTTTGGTATTTCTATATAACTTTCTAATTCTTTTTCATTTAAGTTTGTTGCTTGTGCAATTTTGCTTGCTAGTTCTTTTTTAAAATTCGTCATTTTTCCTCCTATATATATAATTCCACGAATCTCGGCACATGTCTTCTAAGGTTTTAGTTGCTTCCCACCCTAACTCTTGTTTTGCCTTTTGTGGGTCTGCATAACAAGTAGCAATATCGCCTGGTCTTCTTGGCGCAATTTTATATTTTACTTCTTTACCAGTTGCTTTTTCAAATGCTTTTACCATGTCTAATACACTATAACCTGTTCCTGTTCCCAAGTTATAAATGTAAAGTCCTTTTTCCTCTTTATCAATTTTATCTAATGCTTTTAAATGTCCTTTTGCTAAGTCAACTACATGTATATAATCTCTTATTCCTGTTCCATCTGGTGTGTTATAATCATTTCCAAATACAGATAATTGTTCTAATTCCCCGCTTGCTACACGAACAATATAAGGCATTAAATTATTTGGTATTCCTTGTGGTTCTTCACCTATTAAGCCACTTTCATGTGCTCCAACAGGGTTAAAATATCTTAAAATGCATATATCCCAAGTATTGTCTGATGCATAAATGTCTTTTAAGATTTGTTCAATAAACAATTTTGTAGTGCCATAAGGGTTTGTTGTTCCTCCTGTTTTGCAATCTTCTGTTAGTGGAATTCTTTCTGGCTCGCCATACACTGTGGCAGATGAACTAAAAATGAATTTTTTGCAGTTATATTTTCTCATTGTGTCTAGTACAACTAAAGCACCTGAAACATTGTTAATATAATATTCTATTGGTTTTTTTACTGATTCTCCAACTGCTTTGAAACCTGCAAAATTGATTACTGCATCAATTTTGTTTTCTTCAAATACTTTTTCTAATTTTGTTCTATTGCTATAATCCATTTCGTAAAATTTAAAATCTTTTTCCGTAATCTTTTTTATTGATTTAATTACTTGTGGATTACTATTAGAAAAATCGTCTATAATTATAATTTCTTTTCCTGCTTCTAATAATTCTATTGCTGTATGACTACCTATATATCCTGCTCCTCCTGGTAATAAAATTGCCATTTTATATTCCTCTCCTTATATCTTTTTTAATTCAACTCCATTTTTTGTGTCTTTTATTTCATACCCTTTTTGATTTATAATATCTCTTAAGCTATCTGATTTTTCCCAGTCTTTATTTTCTCTTGCTTGTTTTCTTTGTTCAACTAAGTCTTTAATTTCTTGTGGTATATCCTCTTTTTCAGTATCTGCTGGTTCTGCAATTTTTATACCTAAAACTGTATCAAATTTTTCAAGTAATTTAGCAAGTTTAATTGATTTCTTTTCATATTTTACAACTTCCCAAACAACTCCCATTGCAACAGGCATATTTAAATCGTCATTAATTGCTTGATGAAATTTTTGTTCAAAATCTTGTATTATTTCTTCTGATACTTCATCTTTTCCTGCTAAGTGCATTTGATACCCATTTTTTAGTTTTTCTAATGATTTTGATGTTGAATCTATTGCCTCCCATGTGAAATTCAATTTGTTTTTATAATGGCAAGAATAGCAAAATAATCTATAAACTAACGGATTATAACCTCTTTTTATAATGTCTTTTAGTAAATATACGTTTCCTAAACTTTTTGACATTTTTCCGCCATCAATTAATAAATATTCTCCATGCATCCAATAATTTGCCGGGATTTTACCACAATATCCTTTACTTTGTGCTATTTCGTTTTCATGATGTGTAGGAATTAGGTCTATTCCTCCTGTATGGATATCAAATTTTTCACCTAGATATTTTCTACCCATGGCAGAACATTCAATATGCCATCCGGGATAACTTGGACCAAATTCGCTGTCCCATTTCATTAAATGATTTTCTTCTGCTTTAATCCATAAAGCAAAGTCATAAGGATTTCTTTTTTCTGGGTCTATGTCTACCCTTGCACCTGCTTTTTGTTCTTCTATATTTAAATTTGATAAAATAGGATATTTATCTAATTTTTTTATGTCAAAGTATACTGCTGTAGATGTCTCATAAGCATAACCATTTTCTATTAATTTTTCAACATATTCTAACATTTCTTTTATGTTGTCTGTTGCCTTGCAAACGATTTCTGGCGTTTCAATGTTTAATGCAGATAAATCTTCAAAAAATAGTTTTGTGTAATGTTCTGCAATTTCCATAGGTGTTTTATGCTGTTCTTTTGCTGATTTTATCATTTTGTCTTCACCCTCGTCACCATCAGAAACTAAATGACCTACATCTGTTATGTTCATTGCATGTTTTATTTTATAACCATTGTATTTTAACATTCTTCGTAAAACGTCTTGAAATATGTTCGTTCGCATATTTCCTATAGTTGCATCTTTGTATACCGTTGGACCACAAGAATAAATTCTAACTTCGTTTTGGTCTATTGGCTCAAATTTTTCTTTTCTTCTTGTTAAGGTGTTGTATAAATAAATATCCAAGTTTTTTCCTCTTTTCAAATATTATTCTCCACTTGTTGTATTTGTCGTAGGTGTATCATTTTTATTTTCGTTTTTATCATCTGGCTTTGTGCTAGGTGTTGTATTAGTGTTTGTTGTATTTGTTTCCGTATTTGGTTTATGTGTATTATTATTATCAGCTGGTTTTGGTTTTTCTTTTGCACTTGTATGAATTGGGCAAGTTTCTTCTATTTTACCGTTTCCAGATGAGTTAGAACCCCCAACAGCCTTCCATAATTGTAATGACTCTTTTGGTATTTTGCCACCATAAGCATTTGTTTCTGTCGCACAATATTCTGAACAATATGGTGTTGCAACTTTTTTAGATTCTGAACATATAATTTGTGTTCCATGACCTTCACATTGTTCTGGTAAATTATCAGCTGTGAATATTTCTTTATAAGTGCTCGTACAACCTGATGAAGCAAGGCATCCGGTTAATTTGCATACATTTTGTTCAACTATACCATTTGGTTTTGTAAATGTTGCGTTATCTAATCCCTTATGAATATCTGTCATTACGGCATCCCAAATTTGTCCTGCAGGGTTTTGAACAAACCCTGTTACTTCTTCTGGACTGTCATATCCAAACCAACAAGCTGCTGCATAATATGGGGTAAATCCACAAAGCCATCTATCTTTACTGTCATCAGTTGTTCCTGTTTTAGCTGCAACATCCATTCCAGAAATTGCACAATAAGTTGCTGTTCCTTTTTTTACTGGTTCTTGTAAAATAGATTTTACAATATATGCATTTTGTTCAGATATAACTCTTTTTCTTTCTTGATTTGGTGTTAATACAGTATTTCCTTCTGAATCAACAACTTTTGTATAGAAAGTTGGTTTAATATATTCGCCATTATTGGCTATTGCACTATAAGCTCCTGCCATTTCTAATGGACTAATTCCTTCTGATAATCCACCAATAGCTAATGGTAAGCTTTCATCATTATGAACAGGATCATCTTCTGCTGTTTTTAAAGATGTTATACCATAATTTCTTAAATAAGAAATAGATTTGCTTGGAGTTAATTCTTTCATTATTTTAACTTCTGGTACATTTTGTGAGTAAGCAATAATATCACGAATATTAAGTAATCCTTTATAAGAATTTCCATCATTTTTAGGTTTATATCCATTAAAGTCTGTTAAAACATCATCATATATTGTTGCTGCTGTAATTACTTTTTCTTGTAGTGCTGGTGATATATCTGCAATTGGTTTAATAGATGAACCAGGTTGTCTTGTAGATTGGGTTGCACGGTTTAAATTTGCACCTGTTTTTTCTCCTAACCCACCTGAAACACCTAATACATTTCCTGTTTTATGGTCAATAATAACCATTGCTGCTTGAGTATGCTCATTTTTTAAGCTTCCCTCTGCATTTTTTTCTTTTCCTGATTTTACATATTTAGCATTTTTGGTTTCTTCCTCTACTCTAGCTTGTATTGTGTTATCTACAGTTGAATAAATTGTAAGTCCACTACTATAAACATAGTTTTCTGCTAATTCCCTAGTATATTGTTTTTCTTCCATTACTTGTTCAATTACTTGCTCAATTACTGCATCTGTGTGGTATGAATATCCTGATGCAGTTGCTATGTTTCCTTGCACAAATGGTAACCCAGCATCTACTTTTGCTACTGCCACATCATATTCTTCTTGATTTTCAATATAACCAAGTTCTTTCATTTTTGATAAAACTGTTTTTGTTTTGTTTTTAATTTTTTCTGTATTGTCTGTTGACTCATCAAAAGGATCATACGCATTTGGTGAACTGTTAATTCCTGCCATAAATGCACATTCTGCTAAATCTAAATCTTTTGCACTTTTGCTGAAATAGTATTCTGCTCCTAATTCTACTCCATGTAAATTTTTTGAACCAACAAACAAAATATTTAAGTATAACTCAAGTATTTGGTCTTTTGATATCATTCTTTCTACTTGATAAGCTTTTGTCCATTCTTTTACTTTTCTAATAATACCTGCTAATCCAGATTTTTCTTTATCTTGAGTTAAGTTTTTAACTAATTGTTGTGTAATAGTACTTCCTCCATAAGAACTATTTCCCATTAATGTATTTATAATTGCTCCTACTGTTCTTTTAAAATCTACACCACTATGCTTGTAATATCTTTCATCTTCAATAGCTATATAGGCTTTTGGTAAATAATCTGACATTTCTTCTAATGTTATAATTTTTCTTTTTTCGTCTCCGCTTAGGTCAGCAATTACCTCATCCGTAGCTGCACTTCTTACAACAGAGTTTGATGCTTTTATTTTTAATTCTTCTTTGGTAATTTCAAAATCATTACCAAATAATCCAAAGAATAAGCCTGCAACAACTCCTGCTCCAATTACACAAAGTAATAAAAATAATACAATAAATATTTTTATTGCTAACATTAATTTAGGATGTCTTTTTGAAAATTTATTCTTTTTATTTTTCTTTCCATTTTGTGATTTTTTAACTTCTGGTCTTTTATTATTAGTTGTTTTTCTTTTTTTGTTTTTTTGCACTTTATGTGGTTTAGCCTTTCCCCCATTGTTATTTGGCATTTTATTACCTCCCCTTGTCAACTTTATAAAATTTTGACAGCTACATTATATTATATTTTTCTAAAAAAGAAAAGCATTTCTGTGAATTTTTTAATAGCTATTGCATAAATTGTATACCAAAAAGTTTAATATATTTTTTCTTCATAACTCCCAGCTACATAATAGACTATAATGCAAATTTTATGATAAATCACAAAATTTGCTAACAGTCTATAATTTGCTGGTCCCCCCGAATTGTTATGAATAAAAAATATATTAAACTTTTATAGTACCTAAGCAATACATAATTATATTAATTAC
>CAZASP010000003.1:0-30993 GCA_964487865.1 uncultured Clostridium sp.
AAGCAACTCCAATTGATAGTTGTTTTAATGCTCCTCCATATCCTCCCATTGGATGTCCTTTAAAATGTGATAATACAAGCATTGAGTCATAATTGTCAATGTTTTTTCCAACATAATTTTTCTTTATTATTTTTCCATTCGGAATTTCTAATACTTTGTCTTCTCCTTCGGCATCAAGAATATCAACAGTAAAATATTTTGTCCAACCATGATCTTGCATTAATTTGTTATGTTTTTCTGTTGTATCTCTAGCACCGTCATAAGCCGTATTACATTCAACTACTGTTCCATTAACATGTTCCACTATATTTTTTACCATTTCTGGTCTTATATAGTTTTGATTTCCTTCTTCTCCGGAATGTAGCTTTACTGCTACTTTTCCTGGTAATTTTCTGCCAAGTACCTCATACATTTTTACAATGTTTTCCGGTGTTATTTCCTTTGTGAAATATACTTTTGGTTTTATCATAACTAATTACCTCCTTTTTTATTCATATTATTGTCGTAATTATATCATTTTATTTTTATTTATGAAACATTATTTATAATTTTTTTTAACTATAAATTTATCAAAAACAGCCAAAATTGCAGGTAATAAAGTTAAAATTATAATTGTTGAACAAACCGTACCTTGTGATATTGTTTTACATATTTTAGCTGCGATAGCTGATGCATAATTAGCAACAATTAAGGTTACAATTATAAGTATTGAACTTGAAGTTAGTATTGTATGTATTGACTTATTATATGAATCTATAACTGCTTCTTTTATTCCTTCTGTTTTTCTGTGTTCAAGATAATATGATGTATATAATATTGCATAATCTATGGTGGCTCCCATTAATATGCTTTGAACAATTAGTATAGATATAAAATATACACCTTGCCCAGATACAGATAATATTCCCATTACCATGTAAACTGCACACTGAATAATTAATACTAAAATTATTGGTATTAATATTGACTTAAAGGTTATTGCAACTACAATAAATATTGCTATCATTGTAAGTATAGTAATAAAATTCAATTCATTATTAAATGTTTGACTCATTTCATAAGCCATTGGAGAATCTCCAATTATATATGCATCTGTTAATGAATTATTATTTAGTAAATCTTTTATTTTTTGAACAAATGCAAATGTTTCATCTGATTCTACATCAAATTTAGTATTTATTATTAACCTTGAGTAATCATCACTTATTAATAAATCCTTTGCATCTTGTACTTTCGTTTTACTATCAATAATGTTGTTTCTCATTTCATCATTAATGAAATCGTCAAATCTATTGTCTGTTAATATTTCATCATTTAAATAATTTACAAATTCTTCTACTGTTAGTTTCCATTCAACATTATAATTATTTTCACTTCCATGATAAATATATAATAAATCAACTGTATCTTCATCTATACTATCAGTAAATATGCTTATAATTCCCATTATTTCACTTGCAGTGTATGTTGTTCCATTTAAAGCCCCTTTCATTATTCCATTTATAGTATTTAATTTTAGAATTACTTCTTTATCAAAATTACTAGAATATTGGCTATTTGTTATTACATCATTTAAAATAAAGTTTATAAATTCCTTTAATGATATTGTTGTATTGGTATTCACATATTTCGTGCTATATAAACCATATAATAATTGCATTTTTTCTCTATTGATATTAAGTAAACTTGAAAGTTCTGCACTTGTATATTTTTTATTATTAATTACTCCATTCATAACATTCTGAATTAATTGTAAATTACTTATATTGTTAGATAATTTTCCAGATAATACCTCATCATTTTTGTGTGCTAATACAAAATTAACAAATTGATATGGTGTTATTGTCGTATTTTGTGTATTTGATACATACAACACATATATATTTTTTACAGTGTTACTTTCAATTTTTATAAAGTCTGCAAGTTCATTATAAGAATACTTTACATTGTTTATAGCACTATTCATAATATTAGTAAGCAATTGTAATTTTGCTAATGTTGCTTGATCGATATTTGAACTTACTAATGGGTTATCCATATTGTCCATAATGAATTTTACAAAATCATAAGGTGTGGTTTTTGCATCAGTTGTCTGACCTAGATTTCCTGAATTCATATATTTGAACAATAATACTTTTGTAGCTAAACTTTCATCTATTCCAAATAAACTTGACAATTGTTTTGCCGTCATTTCTGTTTTTATAGTAGTCACATTACTAAAAGTTGACAATAGTTTCAAATTATCTATTGTTTCTTGATTAAAACTATTTGCATAATTTGAATCTGTTAAAACATTGTTTAATACAAAATTTGAAAATTCTGCTAATGACATCTTTGTAGTTATTTCATTCAAACTAATATAATATTTATATAATTCACTTGTAGAATTTTCATCTAATCCAAACAAGTTTGCCATTTGTTTTGATGTCATTTTAGTTTGTATTGTATTTTTGTTTGTGAATTTTGATAATGTATTCAAGTTATTTAAACTTGCTTTATCTATTTGTGATGAATATTTTGGGTTTGTTAATACATCTTTATTAATAAACTTAATAAAGTCATTTATTCCCATTTTTGTGTTATTATTTTTTGCACTATAATAAATCAATACATCATTTATTTTGTCTGTATCCATTTCTAGAATTTGTGCTATTTGTGATGCAGTTCTTTTTTTATTAATCTCATTTTCTGTTATGAAATTCTCTAATCTTTCTATGTTTGCTCTTGTTTCATCATTTATTTTGTTGCTAATACTTGGATTATTATAGACTTTTGTTTTTATAAATGTTACAAACTCATTAAATGACATTCTATTTTCTATGTCTTTATTATAATAATGATAGTAGATTATTTTCAAAAGATAGTCTTCTATATCTGTACTTGAACCTAAGTCATCTAATTTTCCTTTTAGTTTGTCATAAGTTAGTTTTTCATTTATTGTATTTGAGTAAGCTAATAATTCATCAACATTTTCATCGCTTTCAATTTCTGATAATAATTTAGCTATTTTTTCTTCATCTTCAGTTTTATAAATAATTGCCATTTGATTATTTTCTGAAAAAACATCTGAAATTTTATCAGTTTCTGAATTAGTATATAAATATCCCAAATTATTTTTTAATAAAAAACTACCTAGAAAAATTATTAAAAATAGAGGCACTAACACAAATCTTAATTTATAATTTATCTTTCCAAAAAGGTCCATTTTGATATGTAAGTTTTTCTTTTTTGTCTTTACTATCCATTTATCAAACATCAAGATTAAGCCCGGTAGCACAAAGAATGTACTAATTAAACTAAATACTACGCCTTTTGCTAACACGAGTCCTAAATCTCTTCCTATTTTGAAACTCATAAATACTAGTACAAGCAAACCTACTATTGTTGTTAACGAACTACTAGATATTGACTGAAAAGCATGATACAAAGCATTTTTCATTGCTTTTACTTTGTCTTGTTCTTGCTCTTTTTCTTGATTATATCTATTCATAAGCATAATAGAATAATCCATTGATAATGCAAGTTGCAATACTGTTGTAATAGATTCCGTAATGTTTGAAACACTTGGAAATATAATATTGGTTCCTTTGTTTAACACTACTGCAACTAATACTGTGCCTAAGAATAAAAATACTTCCACAAATGAATCACACATTATTAACAGAATTATAGTAGCACTACCTATTGCTAATGCTATAATCCATGTTTCTAATACAGGTTTGTTTGTATTTGCTATATCACCACTTGTGTAAATTTCATAACCTTCATATTTTGTTGTTACATCATTATAAATTTGTGAAGCTATTTCTGAATCTGCATCACCTTTCACTGTAATTACATACAAGGTATAATCATCTTTATTATAATTTTCTGTCTCATCATATTCTATTGAATCTACTCCATTTACTTCACTTAAATAATTATATATTTCAGTTTTTTGATCAGTGGCAAGACCTTTGAACATTAAATTAAATGAACTTGTTTTTGTCTTTGAGAATTTATCCTCCATAATGTTCATACCAATTCTTGTTTCTGATGTATCTGGCAAATATTTAGCCATATCATAATTGATAACGACTTTATTAGATAAAATAGCTGAGATTATTGCAAAAATTATAAATAAAATTAAAATTAGGTGTCTTTTGTTTATTATAAAATCTGTAATTTTTCTCAATTAATGTCCTTCCCTTCTGTTCTTACTAATTTACCCCTTTTAAATTTTTTTATATTTCATTCGTTTTTCTTTTCTTTCTTGTTTTTTCTTTTGTGTTCTTGCTTGAAACCAATAAATCATAATCATTAATATAATTAATATGGCTAATGTAATTTTACTTTTTAATATTTTGGCAACTATCCCAAATTGATTAATTTTAAATTGATATTTTCCTTCTATTTGATTATATGTTATTTCTTCTTTGTCTGCTGTGTTATTGTTATCTCCTTTTGTTTTGTAAATTTTGACTCCATTTTCTTCTCTTATTTCAATAATTCTATGTGTGACATTTACACCATCTTGCATAAAAGAAATAATATCATTGTTAGCAATTTCATTTTCTGGAACTGCTTTTACAAAAATGGCATCTCCCTTTTTTATTGTTGGTTCCATACTTCTTGAAACAATAACAAAATTTTTATATCCAAAAAAGTCTGGCGTTTTATTTGGGTATAAGAAAGATTTTATAATTAATGTAAAGTTGAAAATAATAAGTGGAATTAATATTATATACATAATGGTGCTAATTGTTTTACCTATTATCTTCATTCTTCTATTTTCCTTTTGTATCTTGTCAATTTTATACATTTTTCACCTCTTTTGGGTCAATTGGAAATGTTTTTTCTCCTTTTTTACTCTGTTCTTAGTGCTTCTACTGGATCTTTTTTACTTGCCATTTTTGCAGGTATTAATCCTGCAATTATTGTTAAAAGCATACTAATTATTACTAATATAACACCGGCAACTGGTGGAAGCATAGCCTTTACTGATACTCCGGCTAGATGATAAATTAGTTTATTGATTGGAATAGTTAATAAAACTGTTATACCAACTCCTAGTACTCCTGACAGTGCACCTATAATAAATGTTTCTGCGTTAAATACTCTCGAAATATCTTTTTTAGAAGCTCCTATTGCTCTTAAAATACCAATTTCCTTTATCCTTTCCAATACAGATATATATGTTATTATACCAATCATAATTGAAGATACAATTAATGATATTGTTACAAATGCAATTAATACATAACTAATAGTATCAATAATTTGACTAACAGATTTCATCATAATTCCTAACATATCAGTATAATTAATAACATTCTCTTCTTTTTCGTCTGTTCGTTGTTTTTCATTATATTCTTCAATTGCTTTTGTAATATTATCTTTAGCTTCAAAGTTTTTAGGATAAATACTTATAGAAGATGGTTCCTCTAAATTAACTGCTCCTAATTTTTCTAGATTTTTTTCATAACTAGCATTTTTATTTTCTGTATATGTTTCCATCATTTCTGCTATTTGTTCACTGCTTAATCTACTCATTGCCATTTTTTGTTCTTGTGATAAAGAATTATAATCAAAGGCTCCAGATTCATCTTCTGTTGGAAATTTTAAGCCTGAGAAAACATTGGTTTCCACATCGTCTTTTTGCTCTTTCACGATTTCTGCATCATTAGATTTATTAATAACATACTCTTCCAAATCTTTTAAATATCCAATTCCACCTTGCATTGCTGAGGTAGCTACACTTTCTGCGTTTTGTTTTATAATACCTACCACTTTTATGCTTTCTGCTTGAGATACTTTTTCCTTCATATAATCTTCATCTTCACTTTTGTCTATCCATAATCCATTTTCTTTTTTATAATAATCTGAATTTAAGATTAATTTAAAAGATAAATTTAATAGTTCATCATAAGTATAGCTAACCTGTTCTTCTTCTTCAATTGGTTCGCCTTTTTCAACAGCCTTCCATTTTTTTTCTAATTCTTCTTGGTCTTTTAATCCTAATGCATATAAAGTGTAATCAATTATTTCGTTGTTTTCGTCTACAATTAGCACAACTTCATTATAAGATTTTGGCCAATTTCCTGCAACTAAATCATATTGTGAATGTAATAAATCTTCATTATCTAATAATTTATACCATACATCTGTATTAGTTGCCTCTTGCATTGAACTGTTAGATACAAAAGAATATATTGAAGAATTATCTCTAGCTTCTAACATTTCTCCCATACCAAAAGCATTCATTACTGTACTTGGATTTACTTTTACTATATCATTTTCTGCATTTTCTTTGTATAAATTAATGTTTAAGTTATAACTATATGAAATTGCATTACTATTATCAGTTATTCCATTATTGTCTTTTTCTATATATGTTTTTAATTCTTTTAAGTTATTGTTGTTAACTTTGCTAGAAAGAGTGGTTATTAGTTCATTCATAATATCTGCAGAATAAATTTTTCCATCTTCATGATTGCTTATATCTTTTTCGGTTTCACCCATCATTGATTCCATCATGCTTGACATATCGATTGTAGAATCTTCTATTGTTATTGGATAAGATGATAATGTGTCTTCTTCTACTTTATTTATATAATTTTGTACTCCAGTTGAAATTGCTAAAATAAGTGCAATTCCTATAATTCCAATGCTACCTGCAAAAGATGTTAAAATTGTTCTTCCTCTTTTAGTCATTAAATTGTTTAGACTTAGCCTTAATGCTGTAAAAAATTTCATTGATGTTCTACCAGATTTGGCTTGCGTTTCCTCTTTTTCTTCTAATTTTTCCACTGGTTTGCTGTCATCTGTTATAACACCGTCTAAGATTTTTATAACTCTACTTGAATATTTTTCAGCTAGTTCTGGGTTATGTGTAACCATTATAATTAATTTATCTTTAGAAATTTCTTTTAATATTTCCATAATTTGTACACTAGTTTTTGTATCTAAAGCTCCTGTTGGTTCATCTGCCAAAATAATATCAGGATTATTTACTAATGCACGTGCGATTGCAACTCTTTGCATTTGTCCACCAGATAATTGGTTTGGCTTTTTATGGATTTGTTCTTCTAAACCCACTTGTTTTAAAACTTCTATTGCTCTTTGTTTTCTTTCTTTCCTAGATACCCCAGAAATAGTTAAAGCTAATTCAACATTAGATAAAACCGTTTGATGTGGTATTAAATTATAGCTTTGGAAAATAAAGCCTATAGAATAATTTCTATATGCATCCCAGTCTTTATCTTTGAATTTTTTTGTAGATTTACCATTAATTATTAAATCCCCTGAGGTATATCTATCTAATCCTCCAATAATATTTAAAAGAGTAGTTTTACCACAACCACTTTGTCCTAGTATTGATACAAATTCACTCTTTCTAAATTCAATATTGATTCCTTTTAATGCTTTTACTGTGGAATCTCCTGAAACATAATCCTTTGTAATATTTTCTAATTTTAACATTTTTCCTCCTTAAGAATTTGGGAATTTTTTTAATAGTTTATTGAATAAACCTTTATTGTTTTCTTTGGTATTTTTAGTAGTTCTTTTTGGCTTGTTAGTTGCTTCTATTGCTTTTTTTCTACTTATTTCAATTATTTTTTCTAAACTATCTTCTTCATCTAACTCTTCAAAATCATCTATATCATCTAGTTCATCTAGTTCATCTTCTTCATCTAGTTCATCTTCTTCATCTAATTCATCTGAATATTCATCGTCATTTACATCTTCTACATCTTGTTTGTTTTCTTCTAAATTATCTTTTTCATTGTCATCTTCTTTAACTTCATTCTCATATAGGTCATCAAATTCATATCCTTCTTCATCGTAATCTTTGTTGTTCTCATAAATGTCTTCATAATCGTTGTTATCGTCATCCTCATTAAAATTGTCTACAAAGTCATAATCTTCTTTATTATATTTTTTATTTTTTTTCTCTTTTTTCTCTTTTTCCTTTTCTTCATAATCATAGTTATTATCATAATTATAATTATTTTTTTCTTCTGTTATGCCATATTCTGATAAGTCTTTTCCAAATTTTTCAGATATTTCTTCTTGAAAAACATTAAAAATATTTTTGATTCCATCAATTCTCCAATAGTTTGAGTTAATAACTGCTCCTACACTAATATTGACCTGATTTACTTCTTCTTCAAAATTCTTTTCTTTATCTTGTATACTTTTTAAATATGTTTTTTTATAAAGTTCCTTATATGCTTTTTGCGTAGCTTTATTTGTAATTTCTTTTAAAAGTAATTCATACAAATTTTTAATTTGTATCATATCTAATTCAAAGTTATTACATGCTTCCATCATCATCTTTTTATGTGCTTTTGGTCCTCCAATTGCTGTCATTCTTTCATAATCTAAGAAACTAATTATATAATCATTTTCTGCTTTTAAAAATGCTAACTTAGCACTTGTATCACGTAATACTCTTTTATAGGTTGCTAAACGAATATTCTCTTCTTCTGTTTCTGATAATAATTTCTTCATTTTTTCATATACTAAGACATAACATTCGGCTTCTTTTTCAACAATATCTACTCTCGTATTAATTGCTTTTCTTAATGCATCTTCATTAAACTGAACTCTTTCATTTTTACCATTTTGAACCATAAGTTTTAAAGCTTCTTGTTTTACTTTATCTTTTTCTGATTCTATAAAATCTTTAACAGTAGAGATATCTTTTAAATCAATTTCTTCAAATTCCATATTCATTTTTTCAAGATACTCTATATGTTTAGCTTCACTTACTCTTCTTGCTTTTTCACATTTATTTCTTTCTTTTTGTTTTTTTGAAAATTCACTTAAATATTTGATAAATTCTTCTCTAATTTTTTTTAACTGTTTATAGTTTTTTTCTAATGTTGTCTCTATTTTTTTTAACTTTGCTTCTAATATTTTTGAGTCTTCTCCTAAATCTTTAAATAAATCTGCTCTTTCATCTTCTAATTGTTGATTTTTTTTGTATAATACTTCTTGTTTATGTTGTAAACTTCCAATTTCGTTTGCTACCTCATCAAACTCTTTTATAGCTTCCATTTCTTTTGCAGTTATATTTTGGTAATTTTCTATTTCGTTTATTAAACCTTTATAATTAGTATAATTTTTTTTCAAATTATAATTACTATCAAAATTTAATATACTTTCTAAATATCGTTCTAGAACAATGGCACTTCTTTCATACATTTTTATGCAACCTCCAAAATTTCACATTTGCTTTATTATATCGAAAAAATTTAAAAAAGTCCATACTTTTAGAACAATGTTCTTATTTTTCTTATCAAATAGTGACTACCTCCATCTTGATTATTTTGCATATTTTCTACCATGCTAATTATTAATAAATCGTCACCATTTGTTCTGTTTACAGTAAAACAGTCAAACCATCCTAATGTACCGCTTTTTGTATCTTCACTAGAAGTTTTTAATTCAGCTGTTCCTGTTTTTCCAGCAATTGTAGTGCCATTTATTTTCATATCATTAGCTGTTCCTTCTTTATTTTCTACAACTTGGATTAATGCCTCTTTTACAGTATCTGCTGCCTCTTTTGTTATAACTGCTTCTTTTAAAATTTCTTTATTTTCTCCATAAATAATTTTTGGTTTTACCATATTTCCTTGATTTGCAAAAGCTGAGTAAATTGATGCCATATGAATTGGATTTACCAAAATACTTCCTTGACCATATCCTGAATCTGCTAATTTTGTTTCTCCTTCAATTTTATTAGAATTTTCATTAGCATACTGAGATTTTGCTAAATAAAGTGGAAATTCTATTGTTTCATTAAATCCCATTTGATTTAATTTTTCAACAAAAGTATCACTACCTATTTTTAGTACTGCTTGTGCAAAATAGATATTATCAGAATGTATTATTCCATTTAATAAATTTTTAGGTTCATTATATGCCGTTAAAGTTGTAACACTATAATTTCCCCACGAATTGTCTTTTTGCCAACTTTTACCTTCATAATTAAATTCTTCATCTGCACTTATTTTTCCAGTAGTTAATCCTATTGAGGCAGTTATTGGCTTAAATGTAGAACCTGGACAATATTTCTGCGTAAAACGATTATAAAGTGGTTTGCTTTCATCATTATTTAAATTATCCCATTGCTTTGTTGTCATACCTACAACAAAATCATTAGAATCAAAAGTAGGTGTGCTAACTAATGCTAATAATTCGCCAGATGTTGGATGCATTACAACAAAAAATCCTTTGTCATCTTTCATTTGTGCATATATATTGCTTTGCAAACTACTGTCAATAGTAAGTTTTACATTATTACCATCTTTTTTATCTTGTTTAACTATTTCACTAATTTTATTTCCTTGTTCATCTATCATATAAATTTCTGAGCCATCTATACCTCTTAGTTCTTCTTCATAAGCTTCTTCTAAACCGGACTTACCAATAACACTATTGGTATTATATCCTTTGCCTTGATTTTTTTCTAATTCTTCACTGTTTATTGCTTGCACATATCCAATTAAATGTCCTGCTTCTTTACCTAATGGATATACACGTCCATCTTCTTTATTAATTAAAATCCCTGGTATTTGAAGCAAAGCTTCTTTTAAAGATGTATTGTTTTCTGCTATTTTTTTAACTGGAACAAAAGTATCTTCTTTTACCCAAGAAGAATTTAGTTGTTGATTTATATAATCTTCTGTTACACCTATTAATTCTGCTATTTTACTAATATTTGCATCTTTACTATCACCTAATTTTCCTGGTACAATACCAACAGATAAAATACTTCCATTTGTTGCTAATGGTTTATCATTTCTGTCTAAAATTTCTCCTCTGTTAGCTTTTATAGTAGAAATTCTTACTTTTTCTTTCTCTCCTAATTGTGGAAAAATAAAGCTAGATGACCAATTTAGTTTATAGTCTTTTGTTATATATACATCATTATCAAATTCAACTTCTCCTGCTGCTGTAAACATTTTTTCATGATAACTTATTTTATATTCTTTATTTTCTCTTTGAATATCTTTTACTTCTACTTGTATATTACTACTATCTATTCCTTCATAAATATTTTTATTTCTATCAATAAAATCTTCTTTGCTCATAGAATTTAAGTTTACATTGTTATACATTTCTTCATAATTTTTTTCGTTAATTAAATTGGTAAAATTATATAAAGCTGTTTTTAGTTTTTCCTTCTTTTGTTTGTTTAATATCATAACAGTAGCAATTACAACAATTATAATTAAAACTACTAGTATTATTTTTATTGCCATTTTTTTATTTTTCATTTTCAATTCTTCCTTTCTTGCTATATTAGCATCCCATTACCTCTATATTTGTTGCAACTAATTTACCATTTTTTTGTTCTTTTTCTTGTAATGTAACATACAAAGTATCTTGTCTTTGTTGCATTTTTTGTAGTTCCTGTAACTGATTTTGTGTACTTGACATTATTTGTGTATCTGGTTTTACTAAAATTTCACCTTCAAAATTTTGTGCATTTTGATTACTGTCCCACCATGTTATTTTACATGTAAGATAAATGTTTTGTCCGCTTTGCCTAATTTGTTTAATATATGCATTTATTTCTTTTTGCCCTGCCAGCTTACTTTTAATTTCTTCTGCAGAATATTTGACTAATTGCGTTTCCTGAATTTGAGTTTGTTGTGTTTGTTGTGTTTGTTGTGTTTGTTGTCTTTGAAATTGCTGTGACTGTGTCTGTTGTTGCAACTGTGATTGTGTTTGTGATGATTGCGTATTATAATAATATGTAACATCATTAAAATTTCTATAAATACAATTAATATTAATTGCTTTACTTAAACAAAATAGATTAACATAGTATTCACCTGTTGTTTCCATTCCTTTAAAATAAAGTGTTACTCCACCAATTCGTGTTTCTATTTTATCAATTTGATATTTTGTTATTGTTGCTATTACATTTGTTTTTTCAAATTGCTCTTCTGGTATATCTTGTGACATATTGATATTATTGTTTTCTTTAAAATTATTCCATGCTTGTTTTGTTCCTAATCTTACACTATAAATGCCTTGTTCATATTTATGAAGTTCATTAGACCAACTTGGTACTTGATAATAAATTGGCTCTAAGATACGATATTCCTTACTATCTAACATTCCATAACATTCTACTTTATTTGAAGCTTGTTTTGCTAATAATTTTTCTAAATTTTCTTTGCATTTTATATTATTTTTAATAACTATTCCGCCTTCATCTGTTCTTTTAATAACATTATAGTTTTCCTTTTGAAAAGCTATAATATAATTTTTGCTAGCTGTATCATAGTCTAATTCTATGTAATTTTCTTCTTCTTCGATTTTCTTTATATCATCTTGTGATAATTTAGAACCTTCGCCGATTCCATCTATACATTTTGTTAATTGATTAATTAAATCATTATAATCTTGTTTAGATGGTTCATATACATAATATTTATCTTCATTTTTTATTTTATATACAATTCTATCAGGTGTTTCGAAATATTGCACATTATTATAAGATACATCTTCTGATGGCTTAATTTGAGTAAAAATCAATAATCCAATACATAAAGTTAACGTCAATGTTGTTACACCTATTAATGCTTTATATTCTTTAAACTTGTCTGATAATTTTATCATTTTAATTCTTCTCTCCATATTTTTTTTATTATCTGTTACATATAATAATCTATTTGTTATTTTTTCTTCTTTTGATATTGGAAGCAAGCTAACCAATGCTTTAGCATATTCTTTATTCTTATCATGTGGTATATTTTTTATGACTAATTCATCTGCTTTTAATTCCATATCTTGTCTCACTTTTTTAAAGCAAATCCATAATATTGGATTAAACCAGTATACAAAAGTTATAAGTAGAAGTAAAGAATTTAGCAAAGTATCTTTTCTTTTATAATGTGCTAATTCATGCATAAAAACATATTTTAAAACTTCATCTGGTTTTTCTAGAATTTCTTGTGTTAAAAGTATTCTTGGTTTTAAAATACCATAAATACAAGGTACTATCTTATTTTCTTGTTTTATTAACTTTATGTTTCTTTTAATTCCTAAGCTTTGTTTTGCTTCTTCTAATATTTTTAAAATTCTTTGTTCTTTTACTTCTTCTTTTCCTATTTTTATTTTCATTTTTATGGCATTGAATATGTAAAAAATAGCAAGTATTGCCATTCCTACTAGCCACATATATGTTAGTATTTTTCCATAATAATTATAAGTAAAGCTTATTTTTACTTTTTCAAGATAGTTTGCAAAGTTGCCTATTTTATTAAGTATTTCATTACTACTATATAATGTTATTCTAAATGGAATTATTAGGCTAATTAATAATAATGCCCACATAGCAAATTTCCATTTTGGTGATATTTTTTTGTCAAATATTTTTCTAAGTAATAAAATTATAATTGCTACAAAGCTTGCCATAACTGCCATATATAAAATATTAATAAATATTTTTTGTATAAATAACATATCTATAACTCCTCTCATTCTTCTATTAAATCTATTAATTCTTGTAAATCTTTTTTAGTTAGTTTTTTATCTTCAACAAAGTTTAATAAAAGTTTATTTGTGCTTCCGTTATATAGTTTTTCTAAAAAATTTTCATTAGCTTTTTTTAAGTATTGTTCTTGTGAAATAGCTGTTTTGAATAAATTTTCTTTTTTGTTTTGTAATGTTATTGATTTAACACTACCTTTTTCTACTAGACGATATAATAATGTTTTTACTGTACTTTTGTTTTTTATTTCTTTATAGCTTAATTGATTAACAATTTCATTTAAGGTTAGTGGTTGTGTTTTCCACAAAATGTTCATTATTTGTAATTCTGCATCTGTAATTTCATATTTTTTATTTTTCATTGTTTTCTCCTCCTATACAAAAAGTTACAGTTGTAAACTTATTTTATAGTTTACAACTGTAACTTTGTTTTGTCAAGTATTTTGTTTATCAAATATATCGTTCTTACCATATTCTTCTGGTTTTAATCCTAATCTTGTTTTCATGTAACTTGTCAGTCCCAAAGTTGTTATTAATAATAAAATTCCTATTAAAATCATACTATTTGCTGTATTTGTTATTCTTAATAAATATGAACCTAATAAGCTAATTATTGCTCTAAAAATATTTCTGCTCATTGCATTTACTGCATAAATTTGTGTTAATATTTTATCATCAGCAAAATTTCCTAAATATCTTGTAGTTACAACTGCACTTATTCCTTTACACATATGAACTAGTGCAAAACAAATTATAAAAATAAGTAAGCTAATTTTTAATGGAATATTCATAATTCCTGTTATACCACCTATTAAAATTGCACCAGTAGTTATATATAAAATTGTTGATAAGGTCCTGTTACGGAAATGATTATGAAATTGTAATTGTATTTTCGAACCTATAGATGATGCTACTCCTACTATTGCTGCTATAATAGTAATAATTGGCTCTGGCGTTCCAATATCTACAAGTATACTCGTACGATAATCTTTCATTAAAGAAAATATTCCCCATGCTATACCACCATACAAAAATAAGCTTCTTAATCTATTTGATTTTATAATAAATTTCATACCTTCCATCAAATCTTGAAAATATTGCTTAGTTGTTTGTGTTGCTTGATTTTTTGTTGGAATTTCTTCAAAAGCAAAAGACATAATAGTTGCTAATATCGTAAAAAACAATGCTAATAACATAGGTATATATGGATTCATTATATATAAAACTCCAGATATTGCAGCAGTAAAAGCATTTAATAAATAATAATCCTTATACCCTCTACCTTCTAATCTAGAAAAGATGTCTCCTTTATGTTTAGAATCTGGAATTGAATATTGTAATAATGCGCTATCTGATATATCTTTCAATGAGAAACATAAGCTACTAACAAATTGTGCCAAAATCAAAGTACCTAGATTATTGCAACACATAATTAATATAATGAATAAAGTATTAAAAGCATTTGCTAATATTGTGCATCGTTTTGTTCCTATTCTATCAATAGTTATACTTGCTGGTATTTGTAATATAATCATAAAAATAGCATAAAATGAACTACTTAAAACAAAGTCCGCTGCACTAATGTGTTTTACTTGCGTTATAAATAAAAATTCTATGGAATAGTAAAATAATAAATCCAATGATATGGCTCTATATAAAGCGTAAATTTTCATATTTTGTTTTCTAATTTTTCTGGTTGTTTCTTTCATTTGTATATTTCTCCTTAAATTTATGCTTTTGTAATTTTTATCTAATTTTTTCAAATTTATTATATAAAATATTGTCTAACTATGTCAAGGCTTTTTATGGTTGATTTACATATTACATATAAATAGAGTAAATCTGTAAGCCGGGTTCTGTCTTTTAAAATAGCCATTTATCTAGGATATCTATTGCTAGATATCTCAAGCCACGCAATTTAGAAGGCGCCGAGCAGACTTAATCTTCTATTTAGGTGTTGCTTCAGATGGGGTTTACACTGACCCACTATGTCACCATAGTGGCGGTGAGCTCTTGCCTCGCCTTTTCACCCTTACCACATCGTTGAAATAAACTTCATATGTGGCGGTTATTTTCTGTTGCACTTTCCTTAAGGTCACCCTCACTAGACGTTATCTAGCATCTTTGCTCTATGAAGCCCGGACTTTCCTCTCGTAATTCCTTTCGGATTTTTACCAGCGACTATTCAATTTACTCTTTTTCTATTATAACATAAATTCTTGAAATAAGAAAGCTTTAAATATTAGAAGTAAAAAGTTTATTGCAAATTACTCATCTCTTCCGTCAAATTTTTATATTTTATTAAAAATACTGATGGATCTTTCGTACCAACACAATTTTTTAATTCATTCAACATTACATATACTTTACTTATAGTATATTGTTTTTGTTCATTAATACTTGTATTAGTTAGTAATTTGGAATAACTATTAATAGCAGACTGCACATTATCAGAAATACCTTGCCAGTCTTGTGTATCTAATTTAGCATATCCTTTTAATATATTTGCTTTTGTCTCTACTAGCACAGTATATAATTCTTCTTGATTAGAACCTCTTAAAAACTTTGGAAGATAATCGTACATCTTTGTTAATTGTTGTAATGTTTCCTCTTTTTTTTCATTTTGTATTATTTTGGTCAAATTATCATATTCAGTATTAAATGCTAAAACATCTTCCTGATTAACATTTAATTGGTATAAATCTAATGTGATATTTGGAAGAGAAGTATATAAATTTTCTATTTCAGATTTCATGCTTCCCCAATTAACATTTTTTTCATTTGTTAATATATTATTAGCTTCTAATTGGAATTTTTTATTATCATTTTGTTTTTCACTAGATGGCGCTCCTCCTGTTTCATTAGATCCACTAGTATTACCTTGCCCTCCACTTTGTGAATTTCCCCCTTCAGCACTAGATGACTGACCTTGTGATGTTTGTCCTCCACTACCAGAAGAACCTTTTTGGCTTGAGCCATCTCCTTGTGATGAACTATCACTATCAGCTGACTTTTCAGTTGTTTCTTTTGAAAGTTCAGTAGTAGTAATTTTATAATTTCTACTTTCTACATTATTCATAGTATTAAATAAATTGACCAATTTAGATTCAAGAAATTGAATTTCAGAAAATACCTTTTCTTTTTCACTTTGTCCGGCTATCTTTACTAGCATTAGTATAAATTGCAAATGACAAAACTGCAATAACTAAAAATAATATAATATACGCAACTTTTTTTATATTTTTCAAAACTTCATCAGACCTCCTAAAATCTATTTTTTTCTAGTATTTACAATTTTGTTTTACTTTATTCTATGTATAAATTTTATTATATATTTAATACTAATAAAAAGAAGAAAAATAGGAGAATTTATGTTGGTAAGTGTTAATTTATACAGTCGAAAAAAAGGTGAATTAAATAGATTTTTAAGTCACTTTTATAATACGAATTTGGATATGGAAGAAAATTTTAATTGGAAAAAAGAATACACTAATCCGATAGAATTAGCAGAAATAATTGGTACTTTTGCTGATAACTATGACGATTATTTATTAAGTATGTGGATTTGCTTAGACAAAGACGTCTTTGTGCGTGTTTCTGAAAAAAATGCAGATGACATCATCAAATATCTATACGAAAGATACCCTTACTAATTTTTAATTTTAATCAGCAAGAGATGTATCCCTAATTAAACATTATTTTTCTAGGATAATTGTAACAGGACCATCGTTTTCTAAAGTGACATTCATGTGTGCACCAAATACACCTTTTTCTATATGTATTTCATTTTTTTCACATTCTGTACAGAAATATTCATATAATTCCTTTGCTTGTTCTGGTCTTGCTGCTTCTATAAACGATGGTCTATTTCCTTGCGTGCAGTCAGCATATAATGTAAATTGTGACACTATTAGTAATTCTCCTCCTATGTCTTTTAATGCTAAGTTCATTTTGTCATTTTCGTCTGTGAACACTCGTAATTTACATAGTTTTTTTACAAGATAGTCTGCTTGTTTTTTGGTATCACTAATTGTAACTCCTAGTAATACCAAAAAACCTTTTTGTATTTTTCCTACAATTTTTCCTTCTACCTCTACTTGAGCATTTTTTACTCTTTGCACTACAATTTTCATTTTTGTTTTTTCCTTTTTTATATTTTAATTATCTTGTTCATCATCTTCTTCGTCTTCTTCTTCATCTTCTTTTTCTTCGTCTTCGTCCTCTAAATTAATATCTGATTCAATTTCAACAGTTTTTTCTAAATCTGTTTTTTCTTCATCGTTGTTTTCATTATTTTGATTTTCTTCGTTTTGTTGTTCTTGATTTTGTTGTCCCTCTTTTTCTTTAATATCATTTTCTAATTCTTCCATTACAATTTGCTTTTCTGATTCTTTTTCTTCTTCTACTTCTGTATTTTTTAAATTTTCTAAGATTTCTACTTCTTTTGCTGGTTTATCTGATTGCTTTGCTCCACAATTTGGGCAAAAGTTATTATCTTTTTCTATTTCTTTATAACACTTTTGGCATTGTTTTTTGTCTTTTAGTGCTAAACATTGTTTTAATAAACTATCTATTTCATTACTTAAAACATCTATTTTTGTACATTCTTCATCTAAGTCTTCTTTAATGCTTATTTCTTCTTCTCGTACATGTTTTTCATAAACTTTTTCACCAATTTGTTCATATATATCTGCAACTTGTGTTCTTAATTCTCCTATTTTAAGTTTCATTTTTGTTTCCTTTGCTAGTTTTCCAGTTTTGTCTGCTGTAATTTTGTATGCTTCAGATGCCTTTTTTCCTAATTTATCAAAAAATTCCATTTTTCTCTCTCCTTTTTTTAATAACTAAAATTTTATAAAAAATTCCATTATATTTATTTTATTATTTGATTTTTAAATAATAATTATTCACTTTTTTTATTTCTTGTCATTAATTTTTTAACAGCTTCTTGTGGGTCTAAATTTTCATAAATAACTTTATATACCATTTCTACTATTGGCATTTCAATTTTATGAATTTTGCTTAATTTATATGCTACATCAATATTATCTATACTTTCAATAACCATTCCAACTTCTTTTTTAGTTTCTTCTAAAGTTTTACCTTGACCAATTAATTTTCCAGCTTTTCGATTTCTGCTATGTTCACTAAGACAAGTTACTATCAAATCTCCAAGACCACTTAATCCATAGAAAGTATCTCTTTCTCCACCTAATTCAACTCCTAATCTTGTTAATTCATTAAGTCCTCTTGTAATTAAAGCTGCAAATGTATTATCTCCTAAGCCTATTCCTGCTGCTACTCCTGCACAAAATGCAATTATATTTTTTAATGCTCCACCAAGTTCAACCCCTTTTACATCTTTTGAAGTATAAACTCTCATCTCTTCACACATAAAAGTTTCTTGTATTTTATTCAAAATTTCTTCATGCTTCGAGGCTACCACTAAAACTGTTGGAATAGCAATAGATACTTCTTCTGCATGACTTGGTCCTGATAACACTCCTATTTTAGCAGTTGGTAACTCATCTAAAATTACTTCATCTAATGTTTTTAAGCTTTCTTTTTCAAAGCCTTTTGAACATATAATAATAGGTTTGTTTCCCACATATTGTTTATACTGCTGAAATGTACTTCTTGTGAACTTTGATGGTGTAACATGTAATATAAATTCACTATCTTTGATGACTTCTTCAAAATCATTAAAACATTTTATATTTTCATCTATTACTAGTCCTGGCAAAAATTTGCATTTTCTTTCTTCATTTATCATTTTCTTTTCTTCATCATTAAATGACCATAATTTAATTTCATTTCCACAACGCACTAAATGCGTTGCCAGGGCTACACCCCAACTCCCACTACCTATTATAGCTATTTTACTCATTTTTATCACTCCTTTCTTTTAAATTAATAAATTATATGTCAAAGTTTAATATATTTTTTATTCATAATTCCTAGCTACATAATAGACTATAAAGCAAATTTTATTTTATATTTTTAATTTTTAAAACTTATTTTATTTTCTGTTCCATTTAATAAACGTTCAATATTAGCTCTATGGTTATATAAAATGATACTAGCTAAAATAATACTGTATATTAGATATGAAGTTCCTGTTTTACCTGATGTTAAAACAGTATAACTATCATTTATAAATAATGTTAATACTGGAAATAAAATAGCTGCTAAGCAAGATCCTAGAGAGACCATTCTAGTTAAAGCAATTAATATTAAACCAAATATTAAACAAATTAATCCTATCTTCCAATTGCTCATTAATAATATTCCTAAAGAAGTTGCTACTCCTTTTCCACCTTTAAACCCAAAAAATATAGGAAAAGTATGACCAATTACAACAGCAATTCCTGCGATTTGAAGTAATAATTCACGATTAGTATCTTTTACTATGTTACCAATTATTATAGAAATGATAATTGCAACTACTCCTTTTAAGATGTCGCAAACTAATGTTAAAACTGCTGCTTTTTTCCCAACACTTCTTAGCATATTTGTACTTCCAGCATTACCGCTTCCTTTTTCTCTTACATCAAATCCTGCTATTTTTTTACTAAGAATTACTGAAAAATTTATACTTCCTAAGATATATGCTATAATTGCCATAATAATATATTCTACCATTTTCTATTACTCTCCTTTTTCATTTTTTTCTCTTACCATAATTCTTATTGGCGTTCCTTCTAATCCAAACTCTTTTCGAATTTTATTTACAAGATATCTCTCATAAGAAAAATGGAATAATTCTTTATTATTTACAAAAATAACAAAAGTTGGTGGTTTTGTAGAAGCCTGCGTACCATAATAAATTTTTAACCTTTTGCCTTTGTCTGTTGGCGGTTGAACAATGGCAATAGCTTCATTTATAACTTGATTTAATACAGATGTGCTTATACGCATTGCATTTTGCTTAGCTACATTGTTTATAAGTTCAAATAATTTATGAACTCTTTGACCAGTTTTAGCAGATACAAATATCATTGGTGCATAAGATAAATATTTTAGTTTATCATAAACCTCTTTTTTGTATTTTTCTAAACTACCTGTTTCCTTTTCAACAGCATCCCATTTATTAACTACAATAATTATACCCTTACCAGCTTCATGGGCTTCTCCTGCTATTTTTGCATCTTGGTCTGTAACACCGCTGTGTTGCATCTATCATCAGCAAACAAACATCAGCTCTTTCTATTGCAAGCAAGGTTCTCATAATGCTAAATTTTTCAATGGATTCATTTATTTTACTTTTTTTTCGTACTCCTGCTGTATCTATTAAAATATATTTACCATTTTCATTTTCAAATTCTGTGTCAATAGCATCACGTGTTGTTCCAGCTATGTCACTTACAATAGCACGATTTTCTCCTAATATTTTATTTATTAAAGATGATTTTCCTACATTTGGCTTTCCGTATTACAGCTACTTTAATGTTTGTATTTTCATCTTCATGCTCAGTTTTAGGTGGAAAACTTTCATAAATTTTATCTAAAACATCTCCTATACCAATTGCATTTGTACTAGAAATTGGATACGGTTCTCCCATTCCTAAATTATAAAATTCATAAGCATCTTGTTTATCCTTTTCATAATTATCTGCTTTGTTACATACTAATACAATTGGTTTGCCAGATTTTTTAAGCATTAGAGCAATTTCTTTATCTGCTGGTGTTACTCCCTGCCTAATATCTGTAAAAAATAGTATAACATCTGCCATATTAATTGCAAGATTAGCTTGCTCGCGCATTTGTGACAAAATAATGTCGTCTGTATTTGGTTCTATACCACCTGTGTCTATCAGTGTAAAGTTTCTACCTCTCCAATTTGTTTCTGCATATATCCTATCTCTTGTTACGCCTGGTGTATCTTCTACAATAGAAATTCTTTTGCCTACTAGATAATTAAAAAAGGTTGATTTTCCTACATTTGGTTTTCCGTATAATTGCTACAATTGGTTTCATTTATGCTCACCTCTAGCCTCCTATTTGTTTCCTAATTAGATAGCTACAATAAGTATATCATTTTAATGTCAAAAACGCAACAAAAAAAAATAAAGCTTGATAATTTTCTCAAACTTTATCTTTTATATATTATATTCTAGCAATTCCTCCGATAATTTTGCTGTCATCAACAGATTTTAACCATTTAGTTCCTCCTGATACAACTACTATATCACCTTTTTCTAAAATACCTTTTTGTTTCAATTTTTCAATTCCATCTTCTACCATATCATTTATTACTGGCTTAGTTTCTACATAAATTGGTGTTACATTCCATGCAATTGATAATTGGTTGAAAGTCCTTCTGTTATCTGTAATTGCTAAAACTGGGCAACCAACACCTAATCCAGCAAATCTTCTTGCAGAATCTCCTGTATTCGTATAACATACAATAGCATCAGCATTTAAGTTCATAGCCATAACAGATGTTGAATATGCAATTTTTCCTTCTAAATTATCTATTGTGCAATATTGTTTTTCTCTAAATCTTCTCCAATAATCAATATCTTTTTCTACTCTGTTTGCTATTTTTACCATAGTTTCTACACATTCAACAGGATATTTACCCATAGCACATTCTCCAGATAGCATAACAGCACTAGTTCTATCATAAATAGCATTTGCAACGTCACTTGCTTCTGCTCTAGTTGGTAATGGGTTGTAAGTCATACTTTCTAACATTTGTGTCGCTGTTATAGCTGGTTTGCTAGCTATATTACATAATTTGATAAATTTCTTTTGCATTACTGGTGGCTCTGTAAAGTCTGTTTCTGTTGCCATATCTCCACGAGCAATCATTTGAACGTCAGCACTGTCAACTATTTCTTGCATATGTTCTAATCCTTCAACATTTTCTACTTTTGTAACAATTTTTATGTCTTTTCCACCATTTTCATCTAATACTTTTCTTACTTGGTCAATGTCATCTTTATTTCTTGTAAATGACATAGCAACATAATCATAATCATGTTCACAAGCTGTTTTTAAATCTTCAACATCTTTTTCTTTTAATGCTGGCAAATGTACTGCTGTACCTGGTAAATTGATTGTTTTTCTACTTCCTAAACCATTTCCATGAATAACTGTACAAACTATGTCTTTATCAACGATTTCGTCTACTACTAATTCAATAGCACCATCATCAATTAATACTTTAGAACCTGGTTTTACATCTTTATATAATTCTTTGTAAGTTACAGATGTTTTGTCTTTATCTCCTATAATATCTTCATTTACTAACGTGAATTTTTGACCATCTTCTAATTTGATTTTTTCATTTTTTCCTGTTACTAACATTCCTGTTCTAATTTCTGGTCCTTGCATATCTAACATTAATGCTACTGGAATATCTAATTCTTTTCTTAAACGGATTATTTCTTCAGTTTTTTCTGATTGTTCTTCCCAGCTACCATGTGAATAGTTTATTCTTGTTACATTTAATCCTGCTTCAAATAACTCCTTTAATTTGTATTCACTTGCTGGTCCTATTGTTCCAACAATTTTTGTTTTTCGTAAATCTTTCTTCATTATCGTAATTCCTCCCCATTCTTTTTGAAACTGAAGTTTATTATATCACATATTATTTACAAAATTCAACATTTTTTACTATTTTTTCTGTTTTTTTGCTATTCAGAACAAATTAAATAATAATCTATTATGAACATTAATTCTTACCATAGTTGAATAATTGCATGTAATATTTTTTCATCTTCGCTCTTAATAACAACTACATGTTTTCCCTCGTCATAGGCATATTTGCAAATTACATTTTCACCTAACTTAATTTCTTTTTTATACATAATTCTAACTTTATCAAAAGGTCTCTTTTGATATACATCTTCTGGTAATGCCTCATAAGCTAAATCTAAATAATATAAATTGTGCATATGTCCAATTACATCTATATCTTTCCTCTTTGTTTGATATATTATACTATTTTTGTAATTTTCTGGTTCTTTTATTTTCTCAATATCTTGTTGTTGAAATACTGATTTTTCTGTTTCAGATTCATATTTGTCGGCTATTTCTTTTCCTATTTTGGTTATTTTTCTAGTATTACTATCTATTAGTAACCATTTTGATGTTGCTACAACACACAAGTTGTTTTTATCATCATAAATTTCAAAATCACGGTAAGCATAGCATTTTAGTATACTTCTTGACCAAGTATTTACAGTTAAAACTTGTCCATACTTTGGTCTTTTAATTACCTGTACTTTCCAATCTAATAACACCCATGTTACGTTTGTAATGTCTAATGTATTTAATCCATATCCTACACTATCTGAATGATAAGCTGCTACATCTTCTAAGTATTCGAGTATCGCTTTATTGCTTATTTCTTGACCTTTCCACACATCTTTTAATCCTATTTTAAATTTTTCTGTATAT
The DNA here is from genome assembly GCA_964487865.1 of uncultured Clostridium sp. Taxonomy (GTDB): domain Bacteria; phylum Bacillota; class Clostridia; order TANB77; family CAG-508; genus CAG-269. The sequence continues at coordinate 23,902 of CAZASP010000003.1, forward strand.
ATCATTTTACTCTCCTTTAAAAGGTTGCCAAAAGATAATACTTTTGGCAACTTTAATTATAATAAATTAATATCCTGGTTTTTCTAATAATTTGAACATATTCTTTTTATATTCTTCTACACCTGGTTGATTAAATGGGTTAACTCCTAAAATTGTACCAGATACAGCACATGCTTTTTCAAAGAAGTAAATTAGTTCTCCTATATTTATTTCATCTAGTTTATCAATTTTTATTAAAATGTTTGGAACTTCTCCTGTAACGTGAGCTTCAATTGTTCCTTCCATTGCTTTTTTATTTACAAAATCTAATCCTTTTCCTGCTAGATAATTTAAACCATCTAAATTGTCATCATCTGGATGTATTGTAATATCTGTATTGGGATTTTCTATTTCAATTACAGTTTCAATTAAGTTCCTTTTTCCTTCTTGTATATATTGTCCCATAGAATGTAAATCTGTTGTGAAATCAACACCAGCTGGGAAAATTCCTCTTTGTTGTTTTCCTTCACTTTCGCCAAATAATTGCTTCCACCATTCTGTAAAATAATGCATTTTTGGTTCATAATTAACTAATATTTCAATGTTTTTATAAGAGTTATATAAAATATTTCTTACAACCGCATACTGATAACATTCATTATATTTTAAATTTGGATCATTATATCTTTCTTGACCAATTCTAGCACCTTCCATTAGTTTATCAATATTAATTCCTGCTACGGCAATTGGTAATAATCCTACTGCTGTTAAAACGGAATATCTTCCTCCTACATTATCTGGTACAACAAATTGCTCATATCCCTCATTGTCAGCTAAAGTTTTTAATGCTCCTTTTTCTTTATCTGTTGTTGCATAAATTCTGCTTCTTGCTTCGTCAATTCCGTATTTGTTCTCTAACATTTCTCTAAAAATCCTAAAAGCAACAGCTGGTTCTGTTGTAGTTCCTGATTTAGAAATAACATTAACAGAAAAATCTTTATTTCCAATGTATTCAATTAATTCATTTATATAATTTGGACTTAAATTATTTCCTACATATAAAATTTGTGGATATTTTCTTTGTTTATCTGGTAGCAAATTATAAAAAGAACTTGTTAACGCTTCTATCACAGCTCTTGCACCTAAATAAGAACCACCAATACCAATAACTACTAAGATATCAGATTCTTGCTTGATTTTTTTTGCTGCTTTTTTTATTCTAGCAAATTCTTTTTTATCATAATTTGTTGGCAGTTCTAACCACCCCACGAAATCTTTTTCATCTTTTGCTCTTTTGTGTAAATCTTTATGAATATTTTCTACTTGCACTTTATATTCTAAAATATTTTTTTGTGTAACAGTACTATTTTCTAAATCTAATTTAATTCCTGACATAAAACTATACCTCTTTTCTTTTTTATATCCTAATGTATTATATAGAAACATTTTAAAAAATTCAACCCTTCTAAATAATTTTTATATGTATTTAAACTGATTTTTGTTCACTTTTGAAAAATGTGCAAAAGGAAACATCTCCAATTGCACATTAATTAATTACCTCATTCATTACTTTAGCTAGGTATTTCATACTTGTTAAACATTGTTCTAAAGTATTACCTGTTGCTCCAACCTCAATAATGCTTGCATATTTTCCTATGTGTTGATTATATCTGGATTTTGTCAGCATTATTGGCTTAAATAAACCTGGATATAATTCTTCGGCTTTTTCTTGTATTTTTATTGCAAATTTCAAGTTTTGATTCCAATTTGGATGCCATAATCCTCCATTATTTGTTCCAATAACAAACATTATTTGTGCTGCTACATCACTTTCTCCTATTTTTACAATTGGAGCATAATCACTTCTGCTACCAATAGCATCACGATGAACATCCATAATAATATCGCATGGAGTTTCTTTTAAACAATTTTCTACTGTTTCCAATGAACGTGTATAAGATCCATTATATGCTGGATAATCATGATAAGATGTATTATGAATAACATTATAATTATATTGTTTTAATTGATTTTCTAATTCTGTTCCAACCCTTGTTACAGAATAATTCAAATCTGTTGTCCTAAAGTTTCCTGTTGGCGTATATGGATATGCATCACTTGATGTATAGCTTTCGCAACTATGAGTGTGAAATAATAAAATGTTTTTGTTTTCAATAGTAATATCTGGATTTAATATATCTTGAGTTAATTCATATTCTGTTTCATTTTTTATTTTTACTTTACCATATTCTGTATTATAATTATCTTTAATTGGATTATTTGTGATTACGTCTGTTGTTAAACCTGTCTGGGCTGTTTGTACTTCTTGCTCTGTACTTTTTTCTTCTTGTTCGTTAGTATTATCTTTTTGCACAGCAATTTCTTCCATGTTTTCTATTCCTTGAATAGTACTAATTTGGTTTTTTAATACTCCTTGTAACAAGTTTTCTTCATGAAAATTTATCTTTTCTTCAGATGGTTCATCATATTCGTTATTTATATCAGATACTACTGGAAGTGAATCGTTTATACATTCTATCATATTATTATCAGAAAAAATTTCCTGCACATTTTTTTTATCTTTCGTGACTTGTGGAAGATATTTGCTTACTACAATAACTATAATAACAGTTGCCAACATTCCTAACATATATTTTTTTATATCTTTCATTTTTAATACTGTAACATTAAACATAAATTTCTCCTTGTCCTAATTCTCCTATATATATTTATATGCAAAATCATTTATAATATGACATAATAAAAAAGCACAAATTCGCATTTTCTGCAAACTTGCACTCTTTTATAATATATATTTGATGTTTTTATATTTTTCTCCAAAACCAATCTAAACTATTATCAATACTTCTCTTTCCTTCTGTTTTTGCTTCTATATCATCTACCCATAAATAAGAGAAAAAGCTAATTAAGACAAATACAAAGTCAATTACTATACATCTAGATAATGTTGATAGCATATATCTAAATTCTTCTGATAATGTAGCAATTTGAGCTACATGCATAATCAAAATAATTAGATAAGTAAATAATACTATTGCTGTTATATAACTCTTCTTAATTTCTTGTGATAGGAATACTAATAATACTGTCGCTGCTAGCATTAAAATTAATGTTAATGGATTTGATATATCAAAAATAAACATTTTTTATTCCTCCGTTTTCTTTTGTTTATTAATCTGTGTATAGATTATCACGATTTAATATTTTTATCAATGCTTTTTATATTACTTTTATGTTACATTTTTGTTACAATTTTTATTTTAACTCTTTTTCAATTAAACTAACCATTTCTTGCGCTTTTTTTGTAATATAATTTTGATCTTCGCCCTCTATCATAACTCTTACTAATGGCTCCGTTCCCGATGGTCTAATAAGAACTCTACCATTTCCTGCAAATTCTTTTTCTAATTTTTCAATTGCTTGTTTTATATTTGAATTTTTCTCATAATCATATTTTTTGTCATTACTTACTTTCGCATTAATTAATATTTGTGGATATAGCTTTACCATATTTCCTAATTCTGAAACCTTTTTATTTTCTTCTAAAATTGCTCGAATTAGCATAAGTGAAGTTAAAATACCATCACCTGTTGGGTTGTAGTCTAGTAATATAATATGACCAGATTGTTCTCCACCTAGATTAAAGCCATCTTTCAACATTTCTTCTAAAACATATCTATCTCCCACTTTTGTTTGCAATAATTCCATACCATTATCTCTAGTATATTTATGTAATCCTAAATTACTCATAACTGTTGCAACAATAGTATCTTTACTTAATTTTCCATGTTTTCTTAGTAGATTAGATATAATTGCTAGTAATTTATCACCATCGATTTCATTTCCTTTTTCATCTATTGCTAAGCATCTATCACCATCACCATCATAAGCAACTCCTAAACTTAATTTATTTTTTACTACGAATTTTTTTAATCCTTCTAAATGAGTTGAACCACAATTTTCATTAATATTAGTTCCATCTGGCTTGTTATTTATAATTTTATAAGGTATACCTAATGTTTCAAAAACTTTTTCTGCCACAAAAGAAGTAGCTCCATTAGCAGTATCTAATCCTACTACAAAATCGTCTTTTAAATTTTCTTCAATAACATCATCAAAATGTTTTCTAAAAAAATACACATATTCATCAATTAAGTCTAAAGCGTATTCAGAAACTCCAATTTTGTCACCAACTGCTGTTAGCATATCTAATTTTCCAGAATCCATTATTTCTTCAATTTCTTCTTCTAATGTGTCTGGAATTTTCATTCCTTTGTTACTAAAATATTTAATTCCATTAAATTCATAAGTATTGTGAGATGCTGATATAACTACACCTGCATCTGCATTAAGTTTTCTAGTTAAGTATGCCACTGCTGGTGTTGGTATAACTCCTAATAATTTAACATTAGCACCATAACTTAAAAATCCTGCTACCATAGCACTTTCAATTAAAGTTCCAGATATACGTGTATCTCTTCCTATTAAAATAGTAGGTGTATGGTCAGTATGCTTTGACAACACATATGCTCCTGCTTTTGCTACTTTATACACAAGTTCAGGAGATAATTCTGTGTTAGCAATTCTTCTAATTCCATCTGTTCCAAAATATTTTCTCATTAATCATTTCCTTTCTTAATTTTTATTTAATTTCATTATTAGTTTTTCTTTTAATGTCAATTCTATCATATTCGGTTCTGAAATATCTATTCTTTTATTTTGTAATACTAATTTAGGATTGTCGTTTGTCAATTCTTGTAATTTATCTTCTCCAATAATTTTTTTTAATTCTTCAAGTATTTGCGGAATTTTAGGATAAATTGTGTTTGGTCTATGTACATCGCTACCTAAAAAATGTACCATGTTATTTTCTAGTAATTTTTTCACTATTATTTGCGGTCTTTTTCCATAATATCCTATTATACTAGCATAGTTAGATTGCATTAATACGCCTTTTTGTATTAAATCATAAACTAATTCTGGATCTTCCTGCACATAAGAATATCTTTCTGGATGTGCCATTATAGGAATAAGTTTATTTTGCATCATTTCATAAATAACATTGTATAAATTAAGTGGCTCTATATTTAAAGATGTTTCAAATAGTACATAATTAGTGTCATTTATTGTAGAAGCTTTGTTATCTTCTAAAAGTTCTATCATATTTTCTGTCAAATATATTTCATTTCCTAAATATAAATTAATATTTATATTTTTTTCTTGTAACTTTTGATATATAACATTTACCCAAACTTCACGTTCTGCGGAAGCTGTTTCATAATATCCTTCCATATAATGTGAAGTAGAAACTATAGCTTTGAAACCTGCATCTTTTGCTTCTTGTATTAATTTAAATGTTTCTTCTACGCTTTTTGAGCCATCGTCTATATTTGGTAATATGTGTGAATGCATATCTATCATTTTTTTCTTTTCCTCTCTTGTTAATTCTTGATAAATTTTAACATATTTATCTACGTTTTTCAACTAATTTTTATAATTTAGATGAGATAAGGTGTAATTAGGGTCTGTTCCTAATTACACCTTTACTTATATTAAATCTATTTATTCTTGTACAATAAAAGCATTTGGCAAATATCTTTCTCCCATAGGAGTTGATGTTTTATTAACTACTTTTCCTTTATAATACATAGTTGCAGAAGATCCACCATCTAAGTTTGCTGCATTATAGGCTCCATATTTTTCAAATATATTTTGTAATTCCAAAAGGTTTGTTCCAATACTATAACCAGGCTGTCTTCCATCTATTGCTACAAATATCATTGTACCGTCTTGCTTTTGCCCAATAGCCATTCTAGGATGAATACCACCTGAATTAGAATTTTTTATTTGTTTATTTCCATTTACTATTATAAATGGTGTAAATTCAACTGCTGATTCAATTCCAGCATTCATAGCTTCATTATAGTTATATTTACCTAAAATCAATTTACCTTCTGCGCTTAATCCTATAAAACTATATCTCGTATTTTTATATCCATATAAAAGTTTTTTATTTATTATAACTGCATCACAAAGTATATTTCCTGAACCTACACCATCTTGGTCAGCAAAGCCTCCTGCATTAATTCCTGCTATTGCTCCATGCTTTTTTATTATTTCACTTAACTTAGAACCTCTATTTGATAATCTTCCATCTACTAATTTTACCTTAGAAGCATCTGGTACAAGCATTACATATCCAACATAGTTCTTTCCTGTGATTTTTTCTACTGTGATTTCCCTCTTTTCTGGTACTATCACAATATCTTCTGCATCTGAATTTTCATCATTAACGACTTCTAATTTCTTCATTATTTCGTCAATTTCTTCGTCTGACAAAAACCATCTTGCTAAATATTGGTGATTCATTGTTGTCATTGCAGTTTGTACCCATAGTTCCTTATATTTTTGAAATATGTTTGTTTTGAAAAACACATAAATAAAGGCTATGGCTAGCATAATTAAAACTAAAAATATTTTAAAACACAAAAGTATTTTTTGCTTTACACTTCTTTTCTTTTTAATTTTTCCTTTTTTGTGTTTTTCTTGTCTAGATTTTTTTTTGCTTTTATCTTTATTGGTTTCTTCTTTGATTTGTTCTTTATCTTTTACTTTATCTTGTTTTTTTATTGTTGTAATCGCTTTCATCTTCTTCTTTTTAATCCTTCTCTTATTTCTTATATTTCTTTTTTAACCCCTTTTTCCATTTTTAAAAGTGCTATTTTTCTATTTATTCCACCTGCATACCCCGTTAAACTTCCATTTGTTCCAACAACTCTATGACAAGGAACAATTATTGATATTTTATTTTTTCCAATAGCTCTACCTACAGCTTGTGCTGACATTCTTTTTAACCCCTTTCGCTTTGCTATAATATTTGCTATTTGTCCATAAGTCATTGTTTTACCATAAGGGATTGAATAAAGAATTTCCCATACTTCATTTTGAAAATTTGTTCCAGTAAAATGAACTGGCAATTTAAAGTTCGGCTCTTTTTCAGTAAAATAAATATCTAACCATTTTTTAGTTTCTTTCAATATTGGTATTTCTTTTTCTTCATTTTCTTTGTCTAAATAAAGTGCAAAATATTTT
>CAZASP010000004.1:0-13827 GCA_964487865.1 uncultured Clostridium sp.
ATTTAATGAACTTTATAATACTTGATTTAATAGGTTTTGTAGGAATAATAATTTCCATAAAATTACATAAAAGAAATAAGTAGTAAGTAAAAATTGGTTTAATAGGTAAACATAAAATTTATTCTTTTCTAATGTACAATGTATCTAAATTTTGACTTTTTTGCAATTTTATGTTATTATATATCTAATCTTTATTTTTAGGTTGAGTAGCTTAGGGGGTAAAGCATATGGACTGATAATCCATAGTGATAGGTTCAAGTCCTATCTTAACCACTGTTAAGTCATTCTATTTGACTTAGTAAAAAAAATAAAAGGAGGAGCATTATGAAACAAGTGTTATTATGTGAAGACTGTTATACGTCGCCAAAACACACAATTCCACGGATGGAGGATACGAGTCTGAATCTTGACTTGGAAGCTTTAACCAAAAGCTTCATTGAAAACCTCTTCCGTTTGGATTGGGTGGATATTTTAGAGGTGGACAAGGAGAAAATTCGCGTGATTTTTAGGGAGGATTATAATGCTGAAAACGCATACTCCTTATGGGGGTACTATGTGAGACGTGCCCTGTCATCATAATACTCCAAAAACGGCTTGTAACAAAAGTTACAAGCCGTTTTTCATGTCCGCTTTGTCTACGTTTTGGAACAGACACTATTTTACATTTTTGTCCTGTTTTTACACTTACCCTAGTTTCATGGATAATAATTTGGATATTCCGTTTTCTTCCATTGTTACACCATATACTGTGTTAGCCACTTCCATTGTTCCTTTTCTATGTGTGATTACTAGAAACTGTGTGTCTTTTGAGAATTTTTTTAAGTATTCTGCGAAACGATACACGTTAACATCATCAAGTGCTGCTTCAATTTCGTCTAATACACAAAATGGTGCTGGATTTATCTTTAATATTGCAAATAATAATGCTATTGCTGTGAATGCTTTTTCTCCTCCAGATAGTAGCATCATGTTTTGTAATTTTTTTCCTGGTGGTTGTACGTTAATTTCAATTCCACATTCTAAAACGTTTTGTTCGTCTTCAAGTTTTAATGACGCATTTCCTCCACCAAACAATTCTTTAAATACTTCATTAAAGTTTTTGTTGATTATAGCAAACTTTTCTTTAAATTGTTCTTTCATAGTTGCTGTCATTTCTGTTATGATTTTTCTTAATTTGTTCATTGTGTCTTCTAAGTCTACCCTTTGCTCACACATAAAGTCATATCTTTCCTTCATGTTTTTATATTCTTCAATTGAGTCTACATTTACACTTCCTAATTCTTTGATTTCTTCCCTTAAATGGTTTACTCTTTTTTGTGTTTGGGTAACATTTTCTGGCTTTTTGTACTCGCCAACAGTATTTGGTGTTAATTCATATTCCTCCCACATTTTATTGATAATAGCATTGATATCATCTTCTATTTTTGTTTTTTTAACATCAATTTTTACAATTTGTGCTTTTAAATCTTCTATAATATTGAATTTGTTTGTAATTTCTTCTTCTTGTTTTGTTAGTGTTTCATTTTTTTGTACTCTCTCCTCTTTTAATTTTTCAATGTTTTCTCCACTATTTTGTACTTCTTCTTTGATTTTTGATATTTTGTCATTGATTTCTTGAATTGATTGTTCTAATTCAAAGTTGTCATGAGTGATTTGCTCAATTTGTTGTTTTTTATTTTCTACGCTTTTATTTGTATTTTCAATTTCGGTATTAATTCTTTCCTGTATTTCATCAATAGAAGCTTCACTTTCATCAAATGAAGATACAGAAATTTTTAAATTAGTAATGTCTAAATTTAAGTCATCTACATATTTTTGATTATCCTTATTTAACTCTGCAAATTCTGAAATTATTTTACTTAATTTTTCTGTTTCTTCTGTTAATTCTTTTATTTGATTGTTGATTTTTTCTTTGTTATCCAAAGCTTCTTGTTTTTGTTTCTCTAAGTTTTGTTGTTCTTCTTTTAGTTTATTTAATCTAGTTTCTATTTTACTAATATTTTCGTCAATTGCTACAACTTTTTGTTTTTCTGTTGCATAGGTAATGTCTATTTCTTGTAATTCTTTTTCTAGACTTGTAGCATTTTCTAATGTGTCTTGTATAGAAGCTTCATAGTCTTTCTTTTCTTTTTCTAGTTTTTCAATTTTTGATTTTAGATTTTTGATTTCTTTTTCTAGCTTTTCTATTTCTCTGCCTCTACCTAAAATATTCACCGTTTTTTTAGCAACAGAACCTCCTGTAATTGCTCCTGATGCATTAATAATATCTCCTTCTAATGTTATAATTCTAAAAGAATATCCATTTTGCTTAGCTACTTTTATGGCAGTATCCATATTATCTACAATTACAGTTCTTCCTAATAAGCTAATTACAATTTGTTCATATTTTTTATTAAACTTAATTAAATCTGATGCGATACCTATAATACCTTTTTCGTTTCCTTTAATTTTATCTAGCTTTTTACCTTTTACAGAAGTAATTGGTAAAAATGATGCTCTACCTAAATTGTTTTTCCTTAAATGCTCTACTAATTTCTTTGCATCCTCTTCTGTTTCTGTTACAATGTTTTGAAGGCTTGCACCTAAACACATTTCAATTGCTGTTTGGTATTCTTCTGGCACTTCAATTACATTAGCGAGTACCCCATGCATTCCTTTTCCTAAATCTTTTATATTTTCACAGTCTTTTAAAAGTGTTTTTACACTTTTAATATAACCTTCTTTTTCTTTTTCCGTCTCAATTAAAAATTTCAATTTAGATTCTTTAATGCGCATTTCACTTTGGTATTTATTTATATTATTCTGATATTGACTGATTTTTTTATCTGTTTCTTGCTTTTTACTGTTAATTTCTTCTATTGCCTTTACAACTTTATTTCTTTTACTTTCAATTTCATGAAATTCTTTTGATATTTCATCTTTTTGAAGCCTTGTACTATCTAGTTCTGATATATAATTAGTTATTTCGTTTTTTATTTGATTTTGTCTTTTTTTGTCATTTTCATAATTGACTTCTTGTGTATTGATTTCAGATTGAAGTTCATATTTCTTGTCAGTATTTTTTTCGACTTTTTGCTTATTAGCTTCAATTTCTAACTCTTTTGCTGATAAAGTTTTTGTTATTTTTGCAAGTTCTTTTTCTTTTTCTTGCAATTCTTTTTCAAATTTTTCTTTATTTTGCTTTAAACTTTGTTTCTTTTCTTCTTTTTGCTCGCTCTCTTTTTCTAATTCTTTTTTTCTTTTTTGTGCTTCTTCTATTTCTTTTTCAAACCTTTTTTTGTTTTCTAGGTTATTGTGAATTCTTGTTTTAGCTACATTAATGTCTGAATTTAGCATTTCAATTTCTTTTTGACTTGCAAATCCTAAGTTTGACATTTCTTCTATTTGGTTAGTTATACTGTCTATTTGTGCTTTTAATTCTTCTTTTAAAAGCTTGACTTTTTCTAATTTTTCTTCTTCTTCTGCATGTTGTGTTTTATAAATTTCTTCATCTTTTACTATTTCTTCTAAACTATTTTTATATTTTTCTATATTGCGCAAAAATAGACCTATCTCTATGCTTTTTAACTCTTCTCTTAAGTTTAAATATTTTTTTGCTTTTTCTGATTGTGCTTTTAATGGTTCAATATTGCTTTCTATTTCTGTTAAAATATCGTTAATCCTAAGCAAATTTAGTTTTGTACGCTCTAATTTTTTCTCACTTTCTGCTTTTCTAACACGATATTTTACAATTCCTGCTGCCTCTTCAAATATGTTTCTTCTGTCTTCTGATTTATTGCTTAGAATTTCATCTATCTTTCCTTGTCCAATAATTGAATAACCATCTTTTCCAATTCCTGTATCCATAAATAGTTCTAATACATCTTTTAGTCTACATGGCACTTTATTAATAAAATATCCTGTTTCACCACTTCTATATATTTTTCTTGTTACAGTAACTTCTGTATATTCTATTGGCAAAGTTCCATCTGTATTGTCAAACACTAAAGAAGCTTCTGCAAATCCTAAAGACTTCCTATTTTGTGTTCCTGCAAATATAATGTCTAGTGATTTAGATCCTCTTAATGATTTTATACTTTGCTCTCCTAATACCCAACGTATACTGTCAGATATATTGCTTTTTCCTGAGCCGTTTGGTCCAATTACTCCTGTAATTCCCGGTCTAAATTCTAGTACAGTTTTATCGGCAAATGATTTAAATCCTTGTAATTCTAGCCTTTTTAAATACATTTATTATCACCTTTTGCAAAAAAAATTATTACTGCTAGTCCTACAATATATGACTAGCAGTAATAGTTTATAACATTTTTCGCATTTTGTAAAGTTGACACTTATACAAATTTCGCATTTGATACAATTTTAGCAATATTATAAATTAAGCGTTGCTTAGCAGGTGTACAATTAATTAGAGTTTCATATAATTCTTTATCTAAATAGTTTGGTGCTTCTGTTGCTGCACCAGTTATAAAAAATTCTATACTAGTATCTAATACTTTACTTATTTGTGCAAGTCTTTTTAGATTTACTTGACTTCCACCTCTTTCAATCCTACTTATGTATGCAACTGCTACATCAATTTCCTCAGACAGTCTTTCTTGTGACCATCCTTTTTTTCTCCTTGCTTGTTTTATTCTTTCTCCTATGACTTTATAATCAATTTCCATACTATCACTTCCTTTTCAGTAGTAAATATAACATTATGAGTTCTAATTGTCAATATTTTTTTGAAATTTATATGTAAAATTTTATTTTGAGATTTTTGTTATGTGGAAAATCAAAAAAGACAATCAAAACGCAAAGTTTCAATCGTCTTTTTTGAAAATTTCTCAATAGTATAGTTTAATTTTTAAACAAAAATAAATATAAATATTTCTAAAATAGAAATTATTATTAGACTCGATAATCCTATAGGAAACCGAATTATAGTTAGTACAATTCCCATACATAATAATATTACCATAAGAATTATCTTTGACCACAAAAATTGCATTATATATGGTCCCTGCCGTATTGATACATTTAGTATTTCTACATTTTTATCATAATTACTATCAATCATTTCGACAGGAATTTTTATAGTATCTCCTGCTACTATTTCTATATCTAGTAGCGTAAAGTCCTCTATAGAATTGTCTTCTAATTGGACTTCGCCTTCTAAATCAAGATAACAAGTTTTGTTACTTGATATTTTGATTTTGTTCCTCTCTTTATTTAGTTTTATTTTTGTTTTTGCATCAATATCTTTTTGAATTTTAAGACAATCCAAAAAGCTATCAATTTGCTCATCACCGGTACATCCTGTTAATAAAAGAATCATTGTTGCTAACAAAACTAATGTTAAAATCCGTTTTTTCATCTTTTTCATCCTGTTAATCTCCTTTTTTACTTATTAAAACTATACCATTTTTCAGATACTTAAAAACACTCATATCTTCTATACTACAAAGAAATTTATGTTAACATTTTAGCATTTTTTTCAGTAAAAGTCAAGATTATTTTAATGATTGTTCTGCATATTTATTGTTCACAATTTTGTCATAAGGTGCTTTTTCTTTTAATTCACCTGCCATTGTCATAACTTCTTCTAATCGTTCAAAGGCTTCTTCTTTTAAAATTGGTGTATCATTCCATGCATCAATATCTTTATAATTTTGAATTACTGTTTCAAGTAAATCCAAATCTGTATCTGGGAAAAAGCTTTGAATTACTTCGGCAATTTCTTTTCCAGTATGTTCTTTTACCCATTGTTGCCCTTTATATATAGCATTTGTAAATTTTTGAATAGTATCTTCATTAGCTTCTATATAACTTTTTTTCGCAAAATATGCCGTATATGGAATTTCTCCTGCTGCTTCTCCTACTGATGCAACTATATATCCTTTATTTTGTTGTTCTGTTAAAGATGCCGTTGGTTCAAATAACGTAACATAGTCTGCATTGCCACTGGCAAATGCACCAGCCATTAAATCAAATTTAATGCTATCATCTAATACTAAATCATTTTGTGTATCAATTCCATTTTGTTTAAGTACATATTCTAATGTCATGTAAGGTACTCCACCTTTTCTACCTGGAATAACTGTTTTTCCTTTTAAGTCTTGCCAACTAAAATTATCTGTTTTGTTTCTAGCAACTAAAAATGAGCCATCTTTTTTAGTCAACTGTGCAAATACTTGTGCATAATCTTCTTTGCCTTCATTATAAACATATATTGATGCTTCTGGTCCAGCGAATCCAATATCACACTGATTTGCTAAAACTGCAGTCATAACAGCATCTGCTCCTTGACCTGTAGTTAATTCTATGTCCATCCCATTTTCTTTGAAATATCCATTATTAATTGCTACATATTGTGGTGCATAAAAAACAGAACGCGTTACTTCATTTACCTTGATAATTTGCAATTCTTCTTCATTGTTATTATTACGATTAATTATAACTCCTATAATGCTAAATAATAAGGCTAAAATGATTATAGTAATGATTAGTTTTCTTTTCATATTTTACCTCCTTCTTTTTATTTTATATATTTTATGTTTATTTTCATGTTTTGTGATAATACTTTTTGTCTATTTTTTATTATGCAAAATTAGTTTTTCTAGTAATAAAACAACTGCATACATTATTCCTGCTACTATTCCTAGAATTAGTACACTTGTCATTACTAAATCTAATTGAAATACCTGACCTCCATATACAATTAAATATCCAAGACCTGCTTTTGAAACAAGAAATTCTCCTGATATTACGCCAACTAATGAAAGTCCTATATTTACTTTCAAAGAATTTATAAATGTTGATAAATTTGCAGGTATTATAATTTTAGTTAATATTTGAAATTTTGTTGCTTTGAAAGTTTTTGCCATTTTTATTACTTCTTTATCTGTTTTTAAAAAGCCATTTAAGTTTTCTAAAATTGTTACAACTAAAGAGATAGCAATAGCCATTACAATAATAGCAGGTGTGCCTGCTCCTACCCATATAATAATTACAGGACCTAGTGCTACTTTTGGCAGGCTATTTAAAACAACTAAATATGGCTCTGCAACTTTTGATAAAAAATCTGACCACCATAAAATTATTGCAATCATAATTCCTAATCCAGTTCCTAATAAGAATCCAACAACTGTTTCATATACTGTTACACCTATATGTTTTAGTAAATCATTAGAACCTAAATTTATAAATGTGTCCCAAATTCTACTTGGTTGACTCATTATAAAACTATCAATAATTTTTTTGTCTGCTAAGACTTCCCATATTACCAAAAAAGCTACTAATACCGATATTTGCGTAATCCATATCATATATTGTCTTCTTTTTTTCTTTTTTAAATATTCTTTTCTTTCTTTTGATATAAATTGTTCATTCATTAACTCCCAGCTCCTTCCATAAAGTATTGAAATATTGACTAAACTTAGGACTTTCTCTACAATTAATAGGATTTCTATTTTCAATTTCAAATTCAATTTTATGAATACCTTTTACTGTCCCTGGTCTTGCATTTAACACAATAACTCTATCTGACATACTAATTGCTTCTGAAATATCATGTGTTACTATAAGTGCTGTCATTTTTTCCTTTTTTAAAATATTATAAATATCATTTGTTACCATTATCCTAGTTTGATAGTCTAAAGCTGAAAATGCTTCATCTAATAATAATATTTTTGGCTTAACTGCTAGGGTACGTATCAATGCTACTCTTTGCCTCATTCCTCCTGATAATTCAGATGGATATTTATCTTTGAAATCATATAAATCATATTTTTTCAACAATTCTTCTACTTGCTTTTTATATTCTTTGGTATTATTGCCTTTGATTTCTAGTCCAAACATTGTATTACCTAATATATTTTTCCATTCTAATAAACAATCTCTTTGCAACATATAACCTATTTTGGGAGAAATTCCTTCTACCTTTTCTCCTTCTATGTAGATTTCTCCTGTAGTTTTTTCTTCTAATCCAGCAATAATTGAAAGAAGCGTAGATTTACCACATCCACTAGGACCTATAATACTTACAAATTCACCCTTATTTATTCTTAAATTGATATTTTGAAGTGCTAGTACTTCCCCTTGTTTGTTTTGATATCTTTTACTAACATTTTTGACCTCTAGTATTTTTTCCATTAGTATCCTCCTTTTTAATAATGTGCTCTTAATATATTTTATGTAAAATGTTAAAATGAAGGTTACTATTTACCCTTATAATTTACTTAAAAAAACCGAAATTACTAAAAAGCTTTTACTTTTAAAGTAATTACGGTTTTTATTTAACCTGCAATTTTTAACTTGTTTTTTATATTTTGTTGTAAATCTTTTGGTATTTTATTTTCTAAAAAAGGAACTATAATTTCATATAATTGCTTCAATTTTTCTTTTTCTTTGATGGAATATATAATAAGATTTAAATTATCAACTAATTCTTTTGAATTTTTTGATTTTACTAATAACATTAAATAACTAAAAATAGTATTGTTTTCTAATAATTTTTGTTTGGAAATTTTATTAATATCTATTAGATTATAGTCTAAATGTATTTTATATGATTCAAATACATAATCACTAACTTGTTTTTGTTTAAACTTGTTTTCTCCTTTGCTAATTGAACTACCTGCATATATTATAATTGGTACTATAATTGGGTAACTCGATTTTTTTTCAATTTTTTGATTATGACACCACTGTTGCATAATATCTAAACAATAATTTAGTAATTTATATATTTTAGAATTATCAATGTTGGTTTCATATTCAATTAAGAAAAATGTTTCTTGTTTTTTTAGCTTATATAATAAATCTGGTTTTTTGGTTTTAAATCTTTTTAATGTATGCTCACACATTAATATTTCATCTGCTTTTATTGGTTCTTTCGGCTTTAAAAATTGATTTATGAATTTAACTACTTCTTTTTTATTTTTTAATATCTTTTTTACGGATTTTTCATTTGAATATTTTTTATTTTCATAATTTAGTTTATACTGTGTGCTTTCTTCTGCCAGTTGCAATATTGCGTTTAATCTTAGTGTATGTATACATTTAATATATTGATTATAATTAAATACCTTCAATACATCTCCTCCTGTTTTGTATATTTTTATATAATAAAATTGGGATTTTTGAATGAACTTTGAAATAAATTTATTGATTTTAAACTTTACAATATTATTATAAATGCTAAATGGGAAGTATTGCAAGTATTTCTACAAAACTTCCCATCTTTAGACAAAACTTTTATAACTTCTACATTTTTTATTTACACTATTAAACAGATAATGTTTTAATTTTCAAAATAACTACTAATTTCTTCCAATCCACTAAAATCTTATTGCAATAATTTCTGCCTTACATATTCATATAAAATTATTCCTGTCGCTACTGAAGCGTTCAAACTTTCTGTTTTACCTAACATAGGAATTTTTATTTTTTCATCTGCTATTTCCTGAATTTCTGCTTCTATACCATTTGCCTCATTTCCAATAATTATTACTTTTTTATAATAATTAATATCATAAATTGAATTATCGGTTTGCAATGATGATACTACTATTTTAAATTTGTGTTTTTTTATTTCTTTTAAAGTTTTTTGCAAATCTTCACATTCGATAATTTTTACTCTGAATATAGCTCCCATTGTAGCACGAACCACTTTTGGATTATAACTATCTGCTGTTCCTTTAGATACAAGTATTTGTTTTAATCCAATACTATCTACAGTTCTTAAAATAGTTCCTAAATTCCCTGGGTCTTGCACATCATCTAAAGCAACTATGATGTCTTGTGAATAGTCGATATCTTTATATTGGCTATTTTTTTTTATAATTGCTAAAATCCCTTGGGGTGCTTGTACTTCTGTTAAGTATTTAAAAATATTTTCCGTAACATATATACATTCATATTTTGCAATTTCATACATTAATTCTTTTGGAATATTTTCATTTTTTTCACAATCTTCACATAAAATAATATATTTTATAGGTGCTTTTTCTTCTATTGCTTCTTCCACTAGTTTAATTCCCTCAATTACATATTCGTTGCTAATATCTCTGTATTTCTTGTCTTTTAGCTTTTTTATATGTTTGATTAATTCATTTTCCTTACTTGTGATTTTTTGCATTTTCCTCTCCTTTAGACTTTACAAGAGTGTGTAAAAACTCTGTTACATCATTTAATATTTGCCTTTCATTTTTTGTTCCAATTTGTAATGTTATCATTGGCTTTATGCCAGCTGAAAATTTTATTTTATTTCCATATTTCTTTACAATAGTAGGAATATCTAGTTCAAATTTATTTGGTTCAAAAGTAAATAAAACAGATGTATTTTTACTTGCTATTTTACTAATTTGTAGTTGCTTTGCTAAATATTTTATTCTAGCAATTCCTATTAAATTTTCTAATTCATAAGGCATATTACCAAATCTATCTATAATTTCATCTATAACATTTTGAATGTCTTTTTCGTTTTGACAAAGTGCAATATTTTGGTAAATCTCTATTTTTTGGTTTGCATCTGCTATATATGTTTCAGGTATGTAACTTGTTACATTTAAGTCTATTTGTAAATCTAATTCTGGTTTTACTTCAATTCCTTTCATTTCTTTAACAACTTCATCTAATAAGTGACAATAAGTATCATATCCAACTTGTTCAAGATGACCTGATTGAACTTCCCCAAGTAAGCTTCCAGCACCTCTAATTTCTAAGTCTCTCATAGCAATTTTGAAACCTGAACCAAATTCTGTAAATTCCTTTATAGCTTTTAATCTTTTGTCAGCTACTTCTGATAATAGCTTATCCTTTTTGTAGGTAATATACGCATATGCTTGCCTTTCTGCTCTACCTACTCTACCTCTTATTTGATATAATTGTGCTAATCCCATTCTATCTGCATTTTCTACAATAATTGTGTTAGCATTTGGAATGTCAATTCCAGATTCTAATATAGTGGTACATACTAATACATTAGTTTTTCCTTCTATAAAATCCTTCATTATATCTTCTATTTTATTTCCTGTCATTTGCCCATGAGCATATGCAACTTTAGCTTCTGGTACTAATCTTGATATATCATCTGTCTTTTTTTGAATTCCTTCTACACTATTAAATATATAAAATACTTGACCATTTCTTTCTAATTCTTTTGTAATGGCTTCTTTTATTACTTCTGCATCATATTCTAGTACATAGGTTTGAACCGGTTTTCTGTTATGTGGAGGTTCATAGATAACTGACATATCTCGTATTCCTACAATTGACATATGCATTGTTCTTGGAATAGGGGTAGCTGTCATTGTTAAAACATCTATATTATTTTTCATTTGTTTTATTTTTTCCTTGGCTTTTACGCCAAATCTGTGTTCTTCATCAACAATTAATAATCCTAAATTTTTAAATTTTACATCATTACTCAATATTCTATGAGTTCCAATAACGATGTCGACTTCTCCTAATTTTAGTTTTTTTATTACTTCTTCTTGATATTTTTTAGTTTTAAATCTATTCAATATTTCTACTTTAATTGGAAAGTCTTTCATTCTTTCCTTAAATTCTTGATATTGTTGTTCTGCTAATACAGTAGTTGGAGCAAGGTAAGCTACTTGCTTTTGATCCATAACAGCTTTAAAAGCTGCTCTTAAAGCTACTTCTGTTTTTCCATATCCTACGTCACCACATAATAATCTATCCATTGGCTTTGCCATTTCCATGTCTTTTTTTACTTCTTCTATACAGCGTAATTGGTCATCTGTTTCTTGATAAGGAAATTTAGCCTCAAATTCGTTTTGCCATGGTGTATCTTTGCTAAAAGCAAAGCCTTGTATTTTTTCTCTTTTTGCATATAACTCAATTAATTCTTTTGCAACTTCTCTTAAATTATTTTTTACTTTTGCTTTTGTGTTTTCCCATTCTTTACTGCCTAAGCGATTTATTTTTGGCTGTATTTTGTCGCCACCAATATATTTTCTAATTGAATCTAAATCATTTGTTGGTATATATAAAATATCGTCATTTTGGTATTTTATCTTTATATAATCTTTAATAGTTCCATCAGCTTTTATTGTATTAACACCAATGTAAATTCCTATTCCATATTTTTTGTGGACAACATAATCACCTATTTTTAAATCTGCAAATACTACTTTTTCTCCCTCTTTGAAATCACTATTTACTATTGTCTTTTTTCTTTTATTTCCATCTATTAAGTCATCTGCACTAATTACTAATTCATCTAAATCATAAGCTTCAAATCCAGATGATAATTTTCCAACTGTGATAGTTACGATACTTTCATTTGCTTTTACAATAATTGTTTGATTTAATTTTTCTTCAATTTTGTTTACTATTTCTTTTTCATTTAATAGAGTTTGCAATTTTTTAGCTTTTTCCTTGCTTGAAACAAGAATATATATTTTCTTTTTTTGTGCAATAGCTTTTTTTAAATCATTCAAAAGATTTTCTATTTCACCTTTATAATAATTTACCTCTCTATAAGAAAATTTGAACTTTTCTTTTGCTAATTTGTTTTGTGAATCTTGTTTCTCTATATATACTATAGGCTTTGTTTCTAGCTTTTCATCTATATTTTCATATTTTAATAAATCATTAATTGCATCTGGTACTATTTTTTCTTTTTCAACTAATGCTGTTATTAAATTTTTATTATCAATTTCAATGTTTGTAGCCCTTTGTTTTATTTTTCCAATTTCGTCTAAAAATATACTATAACTGTCTAACAAATATTCTAGAATTGTTTCTTGTTGTTCATAAAAACTATTAAAATATTTATCAATTTTGCTTATATAATTTCCTGCTTTGATTTGCTCAATGTCTTCTTCTATTATTTCTGTTTGTTTCTTGTTTTGTGCTGTTTTTTCTATTTTTTTGCAGATTGTTTCAATAGGTGCTTCTAATATATATTCATGTGCTGGATATATAGTTGCTTTTTCTAAATTATTAATTGACCTTTGACTAGTTATATTGAAATTTCTAATAGAGTCAACTTCGTCGCCCCAGAATTCAATTCTAACACCTATGCTGTCATTTGTTGAAACATCTACAATTCCACCTCTTATACTAAATTGACCTCTTCCTTCAATTAAATCATATCTTACATATCCTAATTTTACTAATTTTTGCTTGACTTCCTCTAATGAATAGCTTTCTCCTACTTTAAAGTTTAATGTATTTGCATATAATATTTTTTTTGTTGGTAGTTTTTGCATTAATGCTTCTATTGTTGTTACTATTATTAAATTTCTTTTGCTTTTTATTTCATTTAATGCTTCAATTCTTTTATATGGTAGTTCTTTGCTTTCTGCAATATAATCATAAGTTACAATTTCTTTTTTTGGAAATAATACAACATTGTTAGTAAAATAATGTATATCATTGTATATTTTTTGTGCTTGTATTTCGTTATAAGTTACTATACATATTGGTTTTTTGCCGAATTCATTTACAGCCACACTTATTTGCATCATTCCCACGTCAGTTAAGCCCGATATTGCTATCGGACTTGTTTTGTTTTCAATTCGTTTTAGTAAATCCATGAATTTTGTTGATTTACCTAATTCACCTAAAATGGTATTCATTTGTTTCTCCTTGTTGCTGTTTTTTACTTTGTTTGGCAACTGCGTATTATTATATCATATTTTTTTGCGAAAAGGAAGAGAATAAAAAAAAATCGTAACAAAATTGATTTTTATGTCAACTTATGGTATAATTAAAGTGAAGCCAAATGGCAAATATATTCATTTGCTTCCTTTTTTATTTCGTTTATTTGTTTCTGCACACTTTCTTTATATTCAAATCTATCTAATATATCAT
>CAZASP010000004.1:13927-17479 GCA_964487865.1 uncultured Clostridium sp.
TCGTTTATTTGTTTCTGCACACTTTCTTTATATTCAAATCTATCTAATATATCATTAACATAGTTTTCTTTTTTAATTTCCTCTAAAGTTTCTTTAAAATTAATATCAAATAAATATGAAATAAAACCAACTATACTATCAACATTTGACTTTTTCACTTCATTTTTTATCAACTCTTTATTTTTAAATTGCTTTAATACTTCTTCTGATATGTCTTCTTGTTTTATAATTTCATCTTTTTGTTTCCAAAATATTACTTTTGCCTCATATAATATGTCTAATTTATCAGCATCTCTTATAATCTTACAAAAAACTTCGTCTTCTCCATCTATTTTAGGTAAAAACTTATTATGATTTTTTATTGCTTTTTTAATAGTTTTATCATAATTATCTATCTGTATATATTTTCTAATATAATTATTTTCTTCTAATATCTTTACACCTTCATCTCCATGGTCAAAACTTTCATGGTCTTTAAACGTACTACATTTTTTATATTGATTAAATCTACCAATATCATGTAATAGACCTATTAGAGTAGCAATTTCAATTTGTTCATTTATAAGATTTAATTTCTCTGCTAGTTTTTTACTAATTTCCATTACTCTAAAACTATGGCATATTTTCATTTTAATTTTAGGATTGTTTGTGTCATATTGATTTGTATAGTTTATAAATTCTTTTTTGGCCTGTTCTAAATCTATCATTTTCTACACCTCTTTTTTATTGTAGCATTATTAATTTTTAAATTCAACACCAAAAAATTTAATATATTTCGACTATGTCCATATTATATTGGCTTTGAATTGTAACGATTTTTTTAAGCAGTATTGAAAGAGTAAGAATTTTGTTGTATAATATTGTAAATTTAGTTAAACTTTGATGAAGGGGGCTTTATTTTTATGGAATATAAATTTAACGAAATAGAAAAGAAATGGCAGGATTATTGGGATAAAAATAAAACTTTTTATACAGATGTATGGGATTTTTCAAAACCTAAGTTTTATGCTTTAGACATGTTTCCTTATCCATCTGGTCAAGGTCTACATGTTGGTCACCCTGAAGGATATACTGCAACAGATATTGTTTCAAGAATGAAAAGAATGCAAGGATATAATGTTTTACACCCAATGGGTTGGGATGCCTTTGGACTTCCAGCAGAACAATATGCCATTAAAACAGGAAATCACCCAGCTGGATTTACAGCTAATAATATTGCTACATTTAAAAAGCAACTAAAAATGTTGGGTCTTTCTTTTGATTGGGATAAAGAAATTTCTACTTGCGACCCTAATTATTATAAATGGACACAATGGATTTTTAAACAATTATTTGAAGATGGTCTTGCTAAATTAATCGAAATGCCTGTTAACTGGTGTGAAGAACTTGGTTGTGTGTTATCTAATGATGAAGTTATTAATGGAAAAAGCGAAAGAGGTGGCTTTCCTGTTGTTCGTAAAAATATGAAACAATGGGTTCTAGACATACCAAAATATGCGGATATTTTACTAAATGGATTAGATGACATTGATTGGCCGGAGTCTACAAAGGAAATCCAAAGAAACTGGATTGGTAAATCAGAAGGTGCTGAAGTAACTTTTAAAATTGCAGGCAAAGATAATCTTGAATTTACAGTATTTACTACAAGACCAGACACATTGTTTGGAGCCACTTATTGTGTTTTAGCACCAGAACTTGATTTAGTAAATAAGATTACAACTGATAAACAAAAAAATGCTGTTGAAAAATATAAAAAACAAACTTCTAGTAAGTCAGACCTTGAAAGAATTGAACTAAATAAAGATAAAACAGGTGTATTTACAGGTGCATATGCTATTAATCCTGTAAATGGCAAGAAAATTCCAATTTGGATATCTGATTATGTTTTAGCAAGTTATGGTACAGGTTGTATTATGGCTGTTCCGGCTCATGACCAAAGAGATTACGAATTTGCTAGTAAATTTGGACTTCCTATAATTCCCGTTCTTGAAGGTGGGGATATTTCGAAAGAAGCTTATACAGAAGATGGTTTGCATATAAATTCTGATTTTTTAAATGGTTTAGATAAAGAAACAGCAATTAATAAAATGATTTCTTGGTTAGAAGAAAATAAACTAGGTAACAGAAAGGTAAATTATAAACTTCGTGAATGGATATTTGCAAGACAACGTTATTGGGGAGAGCCTATTCCTATTGTTTACTTAGATGATGAAATGAAAACTCTTGCAGATAAAGACTTGCCTTTAGTTTTACCAGAATTAGAAGATTATGCGCCATCAAAAACAGGAAATTCTCCATTAGATAAAGCAACTAACTGGGTAAATACTATTGTCGACGGAAAATCTGCAAAACGCGAGACAAGTACTATGCCAGGTGCTGCTGGTTCTAGTTGGTATTTCCTTAGATATATTGACCCAAAAAATAATTCGGAAATTGCAAATAAAGAATTACTAGCTCATTGGTTACCAGTTGATTTATATGTTGGTGGTCCAGAACACGCTGTAGGGCATCTATTATATTCTAGATTTTGGAATAATTATCTATACAATAAAGGCATTGTTCCCGTAAAAGAACCCTTTCACAAACTTCGCCATCAAGGTATGATTTTAGGTACAAATGGCGAAAAAATGAGTAAATCAAAAGGTAATGTAATTAATCCTGATGACATGGTAAAACAATATGGAGCAGATAGTTTAAGAGTATATGAAATGTTTATGGGACCTATTGATGCTGCTAAGCCTTGGGATCCAAATGGAATTGATGGTTCTAAAAAATTCTTAGATAGAGTTTGGAGATTATATACTGAAAGCAATAAAATAAAAAATGAAGCTAATTCTAATTTAGAAAGAATTTATCATTATACTGTCAAAAAAGTTACAAATGACTATGAGACTATGAATTTTAACACAGCAATTTCTCAAATGATGATATTTATAAATGTTGTTAATAAGCAAAATATCTTCCCTCTTACTTATGCAGAAGGATTTTTGAAATTGTTAAATCCTGTCGCTCCTCACATAACTGAGGAACTATGGAATGTTTTAGGACATAATAATACTATTGCTTATGAAAAATGGCCTGAATATAATGAAGCTAAAACTGTAGCAAATGAAATAACATTACCAATTCAATTTAATGGTAAATTAAAAATGACGATTCAAATTGTTCCTGATGAGGAAGAATCAATTGTGAAACAAAAAGTTCACGACGCAATTAATAATAAATTAGAAGATAAAACGATTATAAAAGAAATTTATGTTAAAAATAAAATTTATAATATTGTTGTTAAATAATATTTAGCCTATTAGATTTGGCATTTGCTAAGTTCTAATAGGCCTTTTATAAACCTTGAACTTTTAATTTTAAATAGTCAATTTCTGTATGTTGATTTTCTACTTTTTTTTCGCAAGCACTTATTCTTTTCTCATGTGATCGTATATTATCTGTATTTGCTGTAAAGGCATCAAATAATGCTTTTAATTTGTCTCCATGTTCATATTCTATAACAGCCACACTTCTACTGATACTTCTAATGTCTTGTTGCATTTCTGG
>CAZASP010000004.1:17579-28554 GCA_964487865.1 uncultured Clostridium sp.
TTGCATCTCTGGAATAACTTTCACTTGTTGTTGTAATTCTGAAATTTGTTCTTGTATTGAATCTACTTTGTCATTTACAATACCTATAGCAGCTAAAATTTCGTCTTTATCAGTTTTAGTCATATTTTTCCTCCTTTCTTTATAAGATTTTAAATCAATTGATTGTATGAATATTATACATAACACGAACTGATATGTCAAGAAAAACTCATTGACAAAATTCGACATTTTACTGTAATTAAACTGTAAAAAACTTTTAATATTATTGAAATACTCTGTTTATCATTTTTGTAGTATAATAATTTTGAATATTGTACTAAGGAGAATTATTAGATGAGTATAGAAAACGATTTAAAAAGAGATGGAATTGAAGTAATAGAACCTTTAGATACTTTAAAAATAAACTCTATCGCTAAAAATATATCTGAAAAAATTTGTCAAACTTTCCCTAAATATGGTTTAAATCAAAATGATTTATTTATTAGATTATCTCGTTTAAATATGTATAAAGCAAAAATGCCAGAGGGAATGGCAGAAGCAAATTATTTTTACAAAAATACTTCTATTTATTTTAATGAACACATTGCTAATGAAGATTTAGAAGAATTTGCTATACATGAATGTATTCATTATTTGCAAGAAGTTAAAGATAAACACAATTATTTAATTCGTATGGGTCTTTGTGATTATACAGAATTCAAGATATATGGATTAGGCTTAAATGAAGCTTCTGTTCAATTAATGGTTTCTAAAATTAATGGTATACCAAAAGAATATGTAAAATATTTTGGAATTAGTTTTGAAACAAATAGCCCATCATATTATCCTTTAGAATGTTGCTTAGTTAATCAATTAGCTTATCTTGTTGGTGAAGATATTTTGTTTGAAAGTACATTAAAAAGTAATGACAATTTCAAAAAAACTCTTTCTGATACAATTTCACAAAGGGCTTTCTTAGCAATTCAAAATGCTATAGATGATATTTTAAAAGATGAAGAAGAGATTATAAAAATCAACAATAAAATTGCTCAAATTGATGATAGAAATAAAAAAATTGACAGTATGATAAAAAAAATTGATGAACTAAAAAATGAAATAACTTTACTCTTTATGAGAACACAAAATCTTATTGTATCTAGCTATTTTGATAGTAGTTTTGACAAGATTGTAGATTTAGAAGGTGTTGAAAAATTTAGACAGAAATTATGTGGATTTAAAGAATTAATTGGATATACTGAAGGTTATACTTTCTTTAATGATTATTATGTTGTAAAAATTGATGAATTAGAACATAAATATAAATTATTAGAAAGCGGTGAATTTGAAACAGCATTGAAGGTAATAACAAAAAAAGAAAGTATGTGGATGCGTTTGCTAAAGAGTTTAAAAAGACTTATTTTTGGAACAAATTCAGAAGAAGAAAGTATTGTGCATTAAAATTATTAATGCACAACTTTTTTATTACAATAAATCTTTAATAATATGTTTTGCTGCTTCCCTACCTGAATAAGCTGCCCATGCAACTGTTGCCTTCACACCTGCCAAATCTCCACCAGCATATATTTTCGGATTTGAAGTTTGATAATTTTCATTTACAATAATATTCCCCCATTTATTTGTTTCTAAGTTAAAGTCTTTCACATAATCTTCTACTTTTGATCCAAGTGCCATTATAACATAATCTGCATCAATTTCATAGTTACTTCCTTCAATATTAACTGGTACTAATCTAGTATCATTTTCTTTTTGAATCAACTTTGTTTTTATTAACTCAATTTTCTCTACTTGATTTTTTCCTATAATCTTTACTATATTATTTTGGAATAAAAATTCAATTCCCTCTTTTATAGCATCTCCTACTTCTCTGTCTTCAGCTGGCATTTGCTCTCTTGCTCTTCGATAAATTACTTTTACTTGCTTTGCTCCTAATTTTTTGATAATTCTAGCGCAGTCCATTGCAACATTACCACCACCAACTATGGCTACTACCTTACCATTATAATTGGGATGTAATTTATATTCTAAAAGTTCATTACCTCCGTATTACACCATTTAATTTTTCACCTTCTATTCCCATTTTAGAAGATTTATTAGCACCAATACTTAAAAAAATTGCATCATATTGATTTTCTAAATCTTTAATGAAAATGTCTTTACCTAGTTGTTGATTATATTTTACTTCAATTCCCAAACGCAAAATTTTTTCAACTGACTTTTGAACTATTTTTCTTGGTAGTCTAAATTCCGGAATACCATGTATTAATAGTCCTCCTAGATAATCATATTTTTCATATATAGTTACTTGTATTCCACCTTTCGCTAAAAATGCACTTGCTGTTAATCCCGTTGGACCACCACCAATAACAGCTACTTTCTTATCAGTTTTATTTTTCTTCATTTCTTCTTGATAACAATTTAATAAACTGTCATTATCTTCTATGACTTCATCAAAGGTAGCAGCTTCCAATTCTCCAATTGATACTGGCTTACCTTTTATTCCTCTAACACAAACACCTTGGCATTGTTTTTCATGTGGACAAATTCTTCCACAAATGCCTTGTAATACTGTTGTTTCTGATAATATTTTATACGCTTTTTTATAATTGTTTTGTTTAATTTGTTCTATAAATTGTGGAATGTTATTACCTAAAGGACATCCTTTTGTAGAGCATGGCTTGTTTTTGCAATTTAAGCAGTTATTAGCTTCGTTATTTATTTCCTTCATTTTTCAATTTTTTACCTTTCTTTTAGTTTGTTTTTCAGTACTAACTTCAAATCATTAATAAAATCTATTTTTTTCGTTTCATCACGAAGTAATGCAGCTGGGTGCCAAGTTGGCATATAATAAATACCATTTTTTTCAACCCATTTACCCCTTGAAGATGTTATTCCATATTCTTTACCTAAAATATTTTTTAGCGCAATACTTCCAAGTAGTACAATAATTTGTGGTTTTACTAGAATTACTTGGTTTCTCAAATAATTTAAACACGCATTTGTTTCATCTTCTTCTGGATTTCGGTTAGCAGGTGGTCTGCATTTTACTATATTTGCAATATATACATCTTCTCTTTTTATTCCAACTGCTTGAAAAGCCATATCCATTAATTTACCTGCTCTGCCTACAAATGGTTCTCCGTATTCTATCTTCGTCTGCTCCTGGACCTTCTCCAATAAACATGATTTTTGCTTGTTTATTTCCTACTCCAAATACAATATTTTGCCTTGTTTTACACAATTTACATTTATTGCAATTAATAATTGACTTTTCCAATTCTTCCCACGTTTCAAACATTATTTAAAGCCTCCTATTTTGCTTTATTTTATGCACTGTTCTATTAATTCTATTTTCTGTCTTTTGTTTGAGTCTATTTTAGCTTTTGTTCCAATTGGTATAACAGTTTTTGTTTCAATATGCCCAAAATTATTAGATTTAATAATTGGGAAATTAATGTTATTTCCTAGTATGTCTAACACAATTTTTTCTAATTTAACATGACTTTCATGTTCATAATTTCCTATCCATAGTCCATTAATTTGGTCAAATACTTCGTTTTGTTTCATATAGGCTAAACTATTACTTACCATGGCAGGGTCTGTTTCAAAACCTAATTCTTCTAAAAATAATATTTTATTATTAAAATTAACTTTATACTTTCCACTAACTAAATTATGTAATAATGTCAAGTTTCCGCCTACGAGTTCTCCTTCTGCTTGTCCACTTTTTATAGTTTCATATTTTTCATTCTTTTCTCCAATTTCTAGGCTTCCTTCTACAAACCTTTTTATTGCTTGCTTATAACTATAATCAGTTTCATCTGTGCTAATTGTTTTAAAATTCGTTCCACTAAATGTTACTAATCCAGTTTTTGCAGTAATTATATTAGTTATAGATGTTATATCACTATATCCACATATTATTTTTGGATTTTGTTTTATCAATCTATAATCTAGATATTCAAAAATTGTATTTGAATTATTACCACCTTTTGCACACCATATCATTTTTACTTCTTTATCTGCAAACATATCATTTATGTCTTGTGCTTTTTCTTGTTGAGTACTACTATATCCATTTGTATTAGAAAATAAATGTTTAGAAAACTTAACTTTAAAACCGCTTTTCTCTACTATTTCTTTTGATTGATTTATCTCTTTTATATTATCTCCAATAATTGGACTTGAAGGAGCAACAACTCCTATGATATCTCCATAATTTAATTTTTTAGGTATAATCATTTTTCTCCCCTTTTAACATGAATTATTTTGTTACCGTTCACACTTAATTTATGTACTAAGATTTAAATAATTATATTTTTCATAACTGCGTAAGCGACCAAACGTAGCATGAGACTAGTAGCGATTGGAGCAACTTACATACAATTTTTTAAAATTGGAAGTTGCGACACACAAAGTTATGATAAAATATAATTATTTAAATCTTAAGTTACAAAATGAATATTAAACATCATTTTAACTCTATTAATGCAGTGCTAAGTCCATATCCTTCTTTTTCTGCTCTAAAAGAATGAATAATATTAGAATGACACACACTACAAATTTTACTATCTATAATATTTTCTGGTTTTAATCCTAATTTTTGTAATAAAATTTGATTTATTTTTACTGTATCGATATTCCATTTTTGATTAGGAATATTTTCTTCTATCCACGTTTCTTTAGGTTTTATTTCTTGAAATTCTTTTTCAAATAATTCTTTTACTTCCTTTTCTACTTCAAAATGACATTTTCTAATACTTGGGCAAATACAACAAATTATATCTTCTGGATTACAACTAAATTCTTTTTGCATTTTTTGTACCGTTTTTACGGATATTCTTTGTAATGTTCCTTTCCAACCAGAGTGAACGTTTGCAATAACTTTTTTGATAGGGTCAAAGAAAAGTAACAATATACAATCTGCATTTGTTGTAGATAGCATAATGTTTTTTTTATTTGTAATTAGACCGTCTATTTTACTAAATTCTTCTTCGTCAATATCTGGCATCTTGCTGTTCATCTTATGTGTAACAACTTTTACTCTATCTGTGTGATATTGGTTAGCTTTTACTAAATGTTCAATAGATGAATCTATTGCAAAACATAAATCTGTGTAATCTTTTATTGCTTTTTTGTAACTTACCTCATCTAATTTTTCTTTATTGGCTTTTTCTGTTCTATAATTTCTATCAATTCCTATTCC
The DNA here is from genome assembly GCA_964487865.1 of uncultured Clostridium sp. GTDB lineage: Bacteria > Bacillota > Clostridia > TANB77 > CAG-508 > CAG-269. Next base: position 22,783 of record CAZASP010000004.1, read on the forward strand.
ATAAGCATGATTAATAATGTCTTTATATTCTAATAGCTTCCTAAATTGTAAAAACTCTATGCCATCTTTTTTAATATGAACTACATTTTCATTTGATAAATCCAATTAAACATCTCTCCTTAAATTAATGATTCTTTCATTTTTGCTATTACATCATCTTTTGATTTCTTTTCTATATATTGATAACAATTATTTTTTTGTTTTGGATTAAATCCACATATTGTTTTATATTCACAATATTCGCAAGGTGTTTTTCCATCTTTATTGTATGGCTTTAAATCTATTTTACCACTAAAAATTTCTTTTGCAATTTGTTTAATAACAAAATCTATATAATCTTGTAAAATTTTAAACTGTTCTTTGTCAACTCCATTAGTCCATTTTTCATTAACAGTTCCAGAAGTATTTATCGCTGCTGGTACAATTTTAGAACTTCCGGTTTTTTAGAGTATTGTCATTCATTTTTATTACTTTTATATCTGCTAAAATTAGTCCTTTCATTCTAAAATTTTTTCTAATTAATTCTTCTATTTCTTCTTCTGAAATTTTTTTGTCTGCTTTTATCATTTGTTCTAATAAAGAAAAGTAAAATATTCCAGCTGGCATAATGTCTTCTTCTTTGCAGATAGCATCTGAATAAGTTAATAATTGAATTTGCAGTCCTGCATATACTTCGTTTAAATCTATGTTTTTACTAGATGATTTGTAATCAATAATTCTTAAATATTTTCCGTCATCTCCGCATTGCTGTATCGATTCTATCAATTTTACCTGTTATCTCTACTGTTTTTCCATCATCTAGTGTTAAAACAATTGGTTTATATTTTCCCTTATTACTAAATTCTATTTCTGTTCCTTCTATACTAAAATCACTATATATTAATGTTTGTAAAATGTATTTTAGGGCTTTGCTAACAATTCTTTTTAGTCTTGTTACTAAAGCTTTATATTTAGCAGTTGAGTTAAAAATAAAGTTTTTGCTTAATTGTAAGTTTTTATCAATAATTTCACAAACTATTTTATATATTTGTTCATCTTCTATTTCTGCTAATTCTAATTTTTCTTCTCCTACTCTTTCAAAAAATTCATCAATTGTTTCATGCATAAAAGAACCTGTATCAAATGTATGTATTTTTAAAGTTTCTTTTTCTTTTAATTTTAAACCATATTGTAAGTAATAAGAAAATGGACAACTGCGATATTTTTCAAGTCGTGAAACGCTTGTGTTTAAAGTATTTCCATATAATTTTTCTATATTTTCTTGATTGATAGGTTGTGGCAAATTAGTATATTTTAAGCCCTGTAAGTCATTTATCAATTTTTCTTGCCAATCAATTTTCTTTTTATAGTATTGATAAATGTTATACCAAATGTCTGAAATACTTTCTCCCTCTTGTAGCTTTGCAATATTTTGTAACAATTCTTCATAAGTTACTTGTTCATTTATTATTTGGTAATTATTTTGAGTTCTATCACTCATTTCTTTTAAATTTGGATATATTTTTTTTATCTTATGAATTAACATAGATGGTCTTAATGCTTTTCCTTCTTTATCTGATGAAGTATATGATAAATAGATGTTATTTTCTGCCGTTGTAAAGGCTTTATAAATGTTGAAATTATCTTCATAAAGTCTTTCAATTGTTCCTTTTGCAAGTTCCATACCATCTTGCTTTAGATGTTCTCTATCAGAGTCATTAAAAAAGCCCTCATCTTTATTTACACTTGGAAAAACACCATCATTTAAGCCTATAATAAAAACAGTTTTTACTTTATGACTTCTTGACCTATCAATATCTCCAAATGTTACTTCATCTTGTGTGGCTGGAATTTTACCTAATTCGCTATTTTTTAGTCCTACTTTTAGAATTTTACCATATTTTTCAATTGTTGTTTTGCTATTCGCAAATACTAATATCATTTCATCAAATAAGTCTAATATAATTTTATAGCTAGCTATATATTCGTTTGCTAAGTCTATTAGATTTTGTTCTTCTAAATAATGTATTTTTTGTGCAATTTTTTCTTCTATGTTTTGCTCTTGCAAGAATTCATATAAACATGTTGTAACGTTTTGAAAAGTTTTGTCTTGATTTATTTTTTCTTTTAATGATAATAATGGTTCTATAATTTGCTTTCTTAATTCATTAAATCTTTCTATTTTCTGTTTTTTATCTTCGTTTTCTAATTCATAAGTAAAGTCAGTTTTCCATTTATTTTGCTTAATTCCCCATTTACTACAATAGTTTTCTAATTCAAATATTTCATCTAGTTCTATTTGTGAAAAACCTAATTTTAAATAATTGAAAACAGCTTCTTGGCTAAAATTGTTATTTAAAATTTCTAATATTGAAAGAACATATTGTATTATAATATTTTGGTTAACATCTCTTTTTTCATCTATAAATACTGGTATGTTGTATTTTGCAAAAATTACTCTTACTAAAGAAGAATATTCCTCAATATTTTTAGTTATAATTGATATATCTTGATATCGTATATTTTCCTCCCTTATTAGTTTTGAAATTTGCTTTGCAACATTTTCTATCTCTGAATAAGGGTTTTGTGCTAAAAATAATTTGATGTTTTCCACATTTTTTGTGTATTTTGTGGATTTGGGGTTTTGTATATTTTCACATAACACCTTTAATTCTTCTGTTTTAAATCTATATTGATTTGATAAATAAACTGGTTGTTCTAAAGTAAAATTATTTGTATTTACCATATCCCAGATTTTTAATAGTGTTTGTTTATTAGCATAAAAAATGTCTTTGTCTGGATTAGTGTTTATGTTTAAATTGTCTGTACATATTGTGATATTTACTTGTTTAGCAAGTCTTACAAATTCTTTTATAACTTCGTATTCTTGCTTTGTAAAACCTGCAAACTCATCTAAATATATTATACTATTTTGTATAATATCAGTTTCTTTTATTTGGTCTGCAAGTATTGCTAATAAATCGTTTTCTTCTATATATTTTTCTGCTATTTGTTCCTCCCATTTTTCATATATAAGTGCAATATCTTTTAATTTTGTTTTTAAATAATTGTCTTCTACTTTTTCTATTTCTTCTTGTAGATTTTGCACGCTTATTCCATGTTGCTTAAATTCTCTAATTGCTGTAATACATAAATCTGTATTCTCTTCTGATTTTCCTAAAAATTTTAAGTCTTTCTTGTATTTATTTAATATTGAATAAATGAGCATAGCTTTTCCAGATTTGGATAATTGGGTTTTTGTTACTCCTCCCACTTCGTTTAAAACACGATATGCCATTCTACTTAATGTTATAACTTCTGCATTAATAATGGCATGGGAAGAAGACGCCTTCATTAGTTTTGTTTCTGCTGTGTACGAAAATTGCTCTGGCGTAATCATATATATTTTATTTTCTTTGTCTAATTTACTTGCTATTTCTGAAAAACAGAATTCACTTTTTCCGCTTCCTGGTTTTCCATATATGATTCTTAATCCCATATTTTTCTCCTATTTTTAACTCTCTTGCTCTCTTCTCCAGTAAAATAAATACTGCTGTGCTAGTCCTGCTAAGTCTCCAAATTTTTCTTTTGCTACTTTTTCTATTTGTGTTTTACTTACTTTTGTTTCATCTGCTTGTTTTATATACAAATCATTCATAACTCTTCTTACCCAAACATCAATTGGAAATACTTCAAATCTTTTTAATGTAGAAAATAGTAAAATACAGTCTGCAACTTTTGGACCTACACCAGATAAACTTAGTAATTGTTCTCTTACTTCTAATGTATTTGGATTTTGTTTTAATTTTTCTAAGTCTACTTGTTTACTTATTATCATTTGTGTTGTTTCATAAATTCTTTTATCACGGAAACCTAAGCCTAATTCTCTGTATTCTTTAACTGTTACATCTTTTAGTTGTTCTGCTGTTGGAAATGTATAATATGTTTTTCCGTTCCAATTAATTGGGTTGCCATATTTTTTTGAAATTCTTTCTATTATTCCTTTAATTCTCGGTATGTTGTTGTTAGCTGAAATTATAAACGAGATGATTGTTTCCCATAAATCTTGATTTAATATTCGTATGCCTTGTCCGTATTTAACACTCATTTCCATATTTTTATCAATTTTTGATAAGGTATTTTTTATTTGTGTATAATCTCTTTTTAAATCAAAATATTCTTCTATGGTTTCTTTTATTTCGTTTTTACATAACCCTTGAAATATGATTTTTCCAGCTTCCTTTTTTACATTTAATACGTTTTCTCCAAATACCCCTGTATAGCTACCATCTTGTTCTTTATTCCATCTGAAACATTGCCCACAGTCAAATATGTCTTTTAGTTCAAAAGAGTCTATGTTATTTAATATGATTTTTTGCTCTTTCATAAGGCTACTCCTTTTTATTTTATCAAGTTTATTATAACATGTATTATTAAAAATTTCATTAGATTTTGGGTTTTTGTAAAAAAATCATACTGAATACTTTTATTAAAAAATATACAGAAGATATTTCTACCTTCTGTATTTAATAAAATTTACATCTACTTTAGATAAAGCACGGCGCGGAAGCCTATGCCGACGCCGTAGCCGGTCGTAGCACTACTGTTCGAATAAACCACTGGGCAATCGCCACCAGAGTCGCCGAAGCTACCACCACGGATAACTGCGTTCGTTGCCCCTTCCACGTCCTCACTAGCTATTGTTGGAATAGGATCGTTAGGTTTATTTGAACTTGGATTTATTCCGTTCTCTGTTGTCCATTCCCACATGTTTCCTGCTAAATCATATATATTAAATGCTTTGAATTTATCTGTTGCCCCAGTTGATAATTCTAACATCTTTGTACTTCCCGTATCTCCCTTAGGAGCATACTCTGATACATTTCCTCTTTGATATTGCGAAGCAAAAGTCCATTCTCCTCCACTATATGAGTGTGGTGCAAATAGTGTATTTAGAGTATTATAAATTTCTGAATCATTATCTAAATAATTTCCCCATGTTGTTGAAGCTGTTAGATTTTTTGTACCCTCGTATTTTTGTATTACTCTACATATTGTATCCCATGCATGTGAATCTATTAAATAACTTTTGACGCTTTCGTTATCTACCATTTTCCCTGCAACTGTTTTTGCATTCGTTTGATTTATAAAATTCCATGCTGGTTTACCTTTTTCACTTACTGCTGTATAACTATCTACATTTTTTATTATTTTCTTTTCATCTTGTTCTAATGGCGTATCTGTATAATATGTATTTCCGTCTTGACTTGCATAAAATGGGGCTTCTTCTGGTATTCCTGCTTCATATCTTGCTACATAAAATCCTTTGTATTTTTCTATACTTGGACTTCCTATTTCGGTTGGTTGACTATCTCCCCATTCTCCTCCATTATACCAATATTGTTTTTCTTTCCATGCTTCATCTCTTGGTTTATTATATTCCTCTGGTGTACATGGTATCCACACAAATTCATTTCCGCTTTTCATCTTTTACTACTAACCCATCATCAATCGTGTTTGATCCTGGCATTTGTGAAACTTGGAAACCTCCTGGAATACGAGCTATATCTCCATTTTTGTCTTTGTAGATTCCTGTTTTATCATAAGTCGGTGACCAATTATCATTAATTGCATAAAGAACAAGACGGAAGGATGTGTCGCTGTAAGATTTGCCATCGTGACTAGAACGTCTAGACACCTCGCGGTTGTCGTTGTAGCCACCGTATAAACCAGCACGACCAACATATGGCTTGGCGTCGTAGTAGTCATTTTTTTCAGCTACTAATTCATAAT
>CAZASP010000005.1:0-27944 GCA_964487865.1 uncultured Clostridium sp.
ACCTCATAAATTTATAATAAATTCTGAAGATAGTGATTGCATAGAAACAGTATTAGGAGCATTAGAATTTTATCAAGAAAAGGTAGAAAAATATAAATTTATGATGAGTAATGATGTAATATCAAAAAAGAAAGTAAAAGATAAAATAAAAGAATTGGAGCAATTAAAAGTACAATTACCAGTTGAACATATGAGGCAAGCACAAATTAAAGTTTTAGAAGAATTGTTGGAAGAAAATTAATAAAATAATACATACTACTACTGAGGTGTAGTATGAACGAAAAAGAGATAATAGAAAAATGGACAAGAGGATTAAGTAAAGAGCAGTTAGCAAAGATATATAAAAGACAATATAACCAGAACATAAGAATAATAAGAAGTTCTGTAAGACACAGACATAGTGGAAAATTTATAACAAATTATGAAGCATTAGGATATGTTGAACAGATTATATACAGATATTTAAAAAGGAAGTGAATAACTAATGACAAAAGAAGTTAAAAATATAATAAGAAAAGATTTAAAAAAATATAAAAGTATAGCAGAGGTATCAGAACGGAGAGAATAAAGAAATATTTGAAGAAATAGTAATGTTTTTTCAAGAATTACTAGATCTAGATTAGGAGGTACTTATGACAAGAGAAGATTTAAAAAACTATAAAAACAATCAAATTTGGATAAAAGGACAAATTGAATACATAAATACGCAAAAAGAAATAATAAATCAATTAAATTCAATATTAACAGATATGCCAAAACGGAAGCAGAAAAGTATATGATAAAGAAGCGGAAAGATTATCAGAATTAGAAGATTGTTTTAAAGACTTAACAAATAAGATTGTAAATGAAGAAAAAATCCAAAAAGAAATAGTAGAAAAAGTAAGTAAAATGAAATATCCTTTTAAAAATATATTATTTAAAGTATACATACAAGGTAAGTCATTAGTTACAGTTGCTAGTGAAATGCATTATAGCTATAGAGATTTATGTAGAAAGCATGGAATAGCATTAAATAAATTTGATGAAAAATAATTTTTGTCCTATTTTGTCCTTGTATGTCCTATATTAAATGTGTTTTACTATAAACTAGATAAAAAAGAAAAATCTCAACTGGAGAGAAACCAGTTCATATCCGAAGAATAAAAAAAGAAGATAGAGATAGAAGACAAACTAATTATACAACAAAAGAAAATAATAATCAATAAAGCAAATAATTAAAATTAGAGCTCATCAAAATAGGCTCTTTTTATTATGCCATTAACTATGCTAGGTAAAGTTAATATAAAGCTATTTTCATGGTAAAATTCCTTTAATTTATATATAATCTTTTGGTACACTAGAAATTTCCTAGCAATTTCTAATATAAATAGTATGCAGGATATTTAAAACTTAATCAATGGGAGCGTAAGGTTGAAACACTAATTCCGCACAGGGAACAAATGTGTTAAGACTTCCAAGAGGTTCGGCAAATTATTGCTAAAGGTACAAGCTGTGATAGATACCAGAAACCCAAATGACACAAGATAGCTTCTTGTGTAAACCGAAATATCTTGCATAGTGTTTATAAAAAGGAGTAAGCAATGAATTTATTTAAAGAATTTAGTAAAGAAATTTGCAGCAATTGTAAAAATAAAAAGGAATGTCAAGAGGAGTTAAGAAAAAGGCTAGACGATACAATAAAATGTTATGAGTATGAAAGGAAAAAGAAAAATGAAATTTAAAATTAATAATGCAGAGTGGACTATAAAAATAGTAGATGAAGCCACGATGAAGCTTGAAATGGATAATACATATACACTAGGTGTAACCATATATAAAAAGCAAGAAGTATGGTTATTAGAGAATCAAGCAAATATTATAAAAACATTAAAGCACGAATTAACTCATGTGTGGTTATATGAATATGGACATAACCAACATAATGATACTTCTTATGATTGTGAAGATATATGTGAGATAGTAGCAAGTAGCAATGATTTTGTTAATGAAATAGTAGAAAAATTCAAGGAGCAAACAAATATAAAGAAGGTGGGTTAAATGACAAATAGAGGAAGACCAACAAAATATAAAAAAAAATATTGCAATGAAATGATAGAATATTTTGATAAACAACCACAAAGTTGTATGTATAAAGAAGAATATTTTTCAGACGGACAATTAAAATCTAAAGTGCCAATAATGATAGCAATAGAGTTTCCAACATTTCAAGGTTTTGCAAATGAAATAGGTATAAATATAGATACTTTGTACGAATGGAAAAAACAACATAAAGAATTTTCCGAAGCATATACGCGTGCGAAACAAATTCAAGAGAAAATTTGGTTAGTAAACGGTATGAGTGGCTTATATAATGCACAATTTGCACAGTTCTTTGGAAAAAATTGTTTAGGATATAAAGACAAACAAGAAAATATTAACATAGAAACAAATTACGAAGAATATTTAAAAAAGGTTGAGCGGAAATGAGTATTAATACAAAATCTTATATAGAGTCTTATATAAAAATAAGAGATAAAAAAGGTAATATAATACCATTAACCTTGAATGAGCCACAACTTAAATATTATAATGTTATAAAGAAATTGTATCAAGAGAGAAAACCAATAAGAATTATAATATTAAAGGCTAGACAAATGGGATTTAGTACAGAAACAGAGGCAATAATATTTAAAGATGTTGTAACTCATCATAACTATAATGCAGGTATAGTAGCACATAAAGAAGATAGTACAACTAACCTTTTTAATATGAGCAAAAGAATGTTAGATTATTTGCCTAATTCTATAAAACCAGAGCAAAAAAAGTCTAATGCTAAAGAATTAGTGTTTAATAATTCGGAAGGTACTGGATTAGATAGTAAAATAAAGTGTATGACAGCAGGAGGAAAAGGAATAGGGCGTTCTGATACTTTTACGGCATTGCATTTATCAGAATTAGCCTTTTGGGAAGGCGATAAAAAAGAGATAATGACAGGTTTGTTGCAATCAGTACCAAATACTCCAGAAAGTATGGTTATAATCGAAAGTACGGCAAATGGATATGAATATTTTAAAGAAATGTGGGATAGAGCAGTCGAAGGAAAAAGCGACTTTTATCCTCTTTTTATTGGTTGGAATGAGTTATCAGAATATAGTATGCCATACACAGGATTTGAACTAACACAAGAAGAGAAAGAATTACAAAGGCAATATGCATTAACACTAAAGCAACTAACATGGAGAAGATGGTGTATAGAAAACAATTGTTCTGGAGATATAAATCAATTCAAACAAGAATATCCTATATGTCCAGAAGAAGCATTTTTAAGTACAGGAGATTGTTATTTTAATAAATTAAATATAATAAATAGAATAAATGAAGTACCAGAGCCGATAATAACTGGTACTTTTTCTTGTTATTATGATGGTATAAGAATAAGAGGTCAAAAGTTTATAGATAAACCAGAAGGAAATATAAAAATATATAAATATCCAGAAAATAGAGTACCTTATGTAATAGGTGGAGATACAGCAGGAGAAGGTTCAGATTTTTTTACAGCACATGTTATAAACAACATAACAGGTGAGCAAGTAGCAGTATTAAAACAACAATACAACGAAATAGAATATGTTAAACAGATATATTGTTTAGGAATGTTTTATAATCAAGCATTAATTGGATTGGAAAATAATTTTAGTACATACCCAACCCAAAAGCTTATGGAACTTAATTATCCTAAGCAATATGTTAGGAAGAAAGAAGATTTATATAACAATAAATTCGAAAAGAGTTATGGATTTAAAACTACAGTTATAACAAGACCATATATATTAGCACAGTTGCAAGAAATAGTACATGATAGTGTAGAGATTATTAATGATAAAGATACTTTAAGAGAAATGTTAACATTTATAGTAAATGATAAAGGTAGAGCAGAAGCAGAAGAAGGGTATCACGATGACTTAGTTATGGCATTAGCTATAACTTATTATATCAGAAATCAACAAGATATGAAAAAGACAGATAGAAATTCAATACATAAAGATTTACAAGAAGAATTAGACAAAACGTTTGGAATTAATGAAAATTATATAGAAGAGGACTATGGAGATGACATAGTCCCTTTTTAATTTGGAGGAAAAAATGGGTTTATTGTATACAATAATATCAATAATTTGTTTAATATTTGGTTTTTATTCTGGTTACAAAATAGGAAAAGAACAAAGACTTCCAGAAGAAATAAAACCAACAAGAATTATTAAAAAATATAAAAGACACAAGAAAGAGATTAAAGACGAGAAACAACAAGAAGAACAAATCCAAAAGTTACAAAAAGATTTAGAAATAATAGATTCTTATAATGCAGGACTTTAATGGAGGTAAAAAATGAAGAAAGAAAAACAAAATATAACAACAGTATGGCAAGAGTATCAAAAAGGCGTAGATTATAACTACGAACAACAATTATATGAAAAAAGTAAAAGGAATTATAACTTTTATCATGGGAATCAATGGGAAGGAGCAAAGCTTCAAGGTATTCAACCAATAACTTTAAATATAATAAAATCTATTGTTAAATATAAAGTTGGTGTAGTGAAAACAAATGCATATCAAATATTTTTTAATAGCGAAACATACGAAAATCAAGAAGAACGAGAAAAGCTTCAAGATGTATGCGATATGATGAATAGATATGCAAATAGATTATGGGAAAAGAATAAGGTTAATAAAATAGTTAGAAATTGTATGAATGATGCCTGTATAGATAATGAGGGTATCATTTATTTTTATTCAGATCCAGACCCTGAAAGTAATAATATTCTTTGTGAGCAAGTAGATAGGACTAATATTTATTATGGCAATGAAAATGATGATGATATTCAAAATCAACCATATATTATTATTTCTTTTAGAAGAACAGTAGAAGAAGTTAAAGAAGAGGCAAGAAAAAATAATATAAGTGAAAAAGAAATTGATTTAATAGTAGAAGACCAAGATATAGAAGAACAGTCTGGTAGAGATTTGAGAACAAATGAAATATCTCCAATGTGCTTAGTATTGCTTAAACTGTATAAGAAAGAAGGCAAGATATGGGCTAAGAAGTGTACTAAATTAGCAACAGTTATGAAAGATACTTGTTTAGAAATAAGTTTATATCCAGTTGCTCATGTTTTATGGGAAAGAGTAAAGGGCAGTGCAAGAGGACAAGGAGAAGTAGAATATCTTATACCAAATCAAATAGAAATAAACAAAACAGCAACAAGAAGGGCATTAGTAATTAAGTTAGTAGCTTTTCCAAAACTAGTAGTTAATACAAAGTATATTTCAAATCCTAAAGCTTTAAATAAGGTTGGAACAACTATAGAAGTTAATGAATTAAATGCAGATGATGTAACTAAAGTTGTTAATTATTTAAAACCAGCTTCAATAGGTGCTGATGCATACAATTTTCAAAAAGAGTTAGAAGATGAAACACAAAATTTAGCAGGTGCATCTGATACAGCAACAGGTAATGTAGATCCTACTCAAGCAGCAGGAAAAGCAATCCTAGCAGTACAACAAGCTTCACAACAACCTATTAATGAACAGATAGAGTCATATAAAGATTTCATTGAAGATATAGCTAAAATATGGTTTGAAATGTTAAAAGTTAATAGTGTTAATGGTATAACTTTAACAAGAGAGAGAAAAGATTATACAACAAATACAACTGTGGAAGAAACATACAAGATGTCTTATAAGGAATTAAAGAAATATAACTTAGATATAAAAATAGATATTACACCTAGAAGCCCATTTGATAAATTTGCTATGGAACAATCATTAGAAAATTTATTAGGTGCACAACAAATAAATTTTGAAGAATATGTAAATGCATTGCCAGAAGATGCAACAATGCCAAAATCTAAGTTAAAAGAAATATTAAAAGATAGAGAAGAAAAAGAACAAGTATTTAATCAGATAGAAAAGACAGCAAATGCATTAAATGGAGCAATGGAACAAGTAATGGCACAGCAAGAGATGAATAATGTTGAACAGACTGGTGTAAATCCAGAAGAAGCAAATATGGTAAATAGTGAGCAAGTAGCTGCTCCAGTACAACAAACTCAATAATTGTTAATTAAGATGTTTTAAAGCATCTTTTTATTTTGTGTCCAAAACTATGAAGACAAAAAAAGCTGAAGGAATTTATAGTCGACGGACTTTAAACGGGAGGTAACATATGCCAGGTAATAAACAAAATATGGAAAAAACTGATGAACAAGTTGAGGAATTAGAGGTAAAAGATACTGCTGATACTCAAAAAGAGGAAAATTCATCAGAAAAGACTTTTACTCAAAAAGAACTTGAAGAAGAAGTTAATAGAGTTGTAAGTCAAGAAAAAGCTAGACTTGAAAGAAAACATCGAAAAGAACAAGAAAACGACCAAAATAGGTCAAAGCAATTAGAAAATGTTTTAAGAGCAGGATTGGAACTTTCAGACGATGATGATGTTTTAAGTAAAGTTACAGACTTTTATAAAGAACAAGGAGTAGATATTCCAAACGCAAAGGCAAATATCAATAAAAAAGATGCAGAAATCCTAGGAAAATCTGATGCACAAGAACTTATTGATATTGCTGATGATGTAGAAATTGAAGCTAGGGCGAATGAATTAGCTGTAAAACAAAAACAAAATAAAACTTCTGCACGTGAAGATGCAGAGTTTTTTAAGTTAGGTGAATACCTAACATCAAAATTAGATGAGAAAGAATTAAAATCCAACGGAATAGATGTAAGTATTCTGCAAGATAAGGAGTTTAAAGAATTTGCAAGTAAGTTTAATCGTAATATGAAAAAATCTGAAATTTATGAGATGTGGGAGAAAATAAACGGAGAAACTCCAAGCAAACCTGCAAGTACAGGTAGCTCTAAATCAACTACACCAGATAATCAAATAAAAGAATATTACACACCAGAAGAAGTAGACAAGCTTTCAAGCAAAGATTTAGACAATCCTACTATTTTGGAAAGAGTACGAAATTCTATGAAACGTTGGAAGTAAAGAAAGGAGTAATACGAAATGAGTTATGCAAATTTTAAACCAACGGTATGGTCAAAATACATACAACATGAATTGCCAAAATTCACAGTATTTAAACAAGACTGTGATTACAAATTTGAAGGAGAGGCTGGAGAAGGTAAAAGGGTAAAAATCCAAAATATTGGAAGACCTACAATTAAAAAATATCAGCCAGGAAAGGATATTGACCCAGCAGAAAATGTTGCTGGTTCATCAGCTTATTTAGATATTGATCAATTCGATTATTTTAATTATGGAATGGACAATATTGATAAAGCACAAGCACAAGAAGGAGTAATGGAAGCATTACAAACAGAAACAACAAGAGCATTAGCTGAAAAAGAGGATATATTCTGTGCTACACAAATGGCTAAAAACGCAGGATATAAAAGTAAATCTTTAGAAATTACAGATGAAACAACAGCTAAAAAAGCAGTTGATGATTTATTTGTTAAATTATGGAACAATGGGGTAAGTACAAAAGACGATGTAACTATGTACTTAACACCTTGGTTTTATATGCTATTTCAAAATAAGTTAATTGATTTAAAAACAAACAATGATGATTTAATTGCTAAAGGAGTTTTAGGATTGTATAACAATGCTAAAATTAAAATGACAAACAATGCGTACAATGATGGAACAGATGATTACATTATATTAAAAACATCAAAAGCTTATGCATATTGCAATGGTATTGACAAATTAAAACCATACGAACCTGAAAAAGGATTTGCAGAAGCAATTAAAGGTTTGAATACTTATGGCGGAAAAATGGTAAGACCAAAAGAATGTGCTGTGTTGAGATGTCATCAATCTCCCAGCGACTGAGCCACCAGCCCCTAAGCAAACAATAACAGTAGAAGTACCTCAAGATACTCAAGATTTGCTTGAAAAACAAGCAAGCGAATTGCAGTCTAATATTAGTGTAACTGAAGATGGCTCTGTTACAGGAACATTAAACTATTTACAAAATTATGACAAATTTTCACAAGGTGCAAAAGGAAACTTCTTAGGATTAATAATCAAAGAAGCTAAGGAAGGTAAAACAGTAACAACAAAAATTACTGGAAAAGAAGCTACTGGAAAAGTAGTAACATTAACAGATGATGGAATTATCATTTACCATGTTCATGATAATGACAATAAAATATCTATAATGATTGGTGACACAACGAAAGAATTAACATTAACAGGACTAACTTTAAGCCCTGGTAGTTAGTAGTAAGGACAAAATAAAAAATTGCAACAAGCAAAAAAGAAAGGAGAAAAAAGATGGCTGATTTAAAAAGTAATGTTTTAGAAAGAAATGTAGCCTTAGAATTATCAGATGCAGAGATAGTTACTACTGATGGAGTAACTGTTAATTATGATAATAAATCCTGTGGAAAGATTTTAATCTTAATTTCTAATTCAGGAGAAGGTCCTAAAAAAGCAACAATAGTAAAAGGAGATTCTCTACAAGGCGTAGAAGACTTAGAGATTTCTATAACAAATGGAAAAACAGTAGGAATTGTTATAGAATCAGGCAAATTTGAGAATGTATCTGGAGAGAATAAAGGAAAGGTTGTTATTAAAGGGGAAGATTCTGCAAGTTTAAAAGCTCAAATAATTGAATTACCATAGTAGAGGGGCTATATGCCCCTTATATATTGCGGAAAGCTAAGGCAGTAAGCAAGGCTCATAACCTTGAACGTAGTAGGTTCGATTCCTACTTCCGCATCCAAGAAAAGAGGGTTTTATTATGACATATAAAGAAAGCAAAAAACAAATATTAGCATTAATAGAAGAATATTCGCCAGCTATGAATAATTTAACAGAAGATGAAGATATTGCAACAAGGCTACCACATTTATTTGATTTAGCTTATAAGGAATTAGCTCAAAATAAAAAAATCATAGCAACTAAAACATATCAAGAAAAAAGTGATGATGAAAAAGAAGATAAATATACAGCTTATACTTTGCCTTCTGATATGTATCAAATAAAGAATGTTTTTATGGTGAATAAAGATAATAAGAAATGTAATGCTGATTATTATATTGTAGGAAATAATAAGATATATATTAATGATAATACAGAAGGTCAAACTATTTTGGAGTACTATAAATATCCACAGACTATAGATGAAGAAACGGAAGATGATTTTTATTTAGAGATAGACCAAGATGCACAAAGCATTTTGCCTTATAAGGTAGCAGATGATATTTTGAAGACTGATCCGAGTGCAGATTATACTGCATTTGCTACAGAATATCAGAGAAAACTACAATTATTGGACAGTAGAAGAAATGTACCTAGTGTTAATTTAAGAGAATATGAACCAGATGAAAACGAACGAGAGTTTGATGTATAGGAGGAAGAATATGGCAACAGGAGTAAAAAGAGTATATACAGATTTTGCTGGTGTGGATTTTTTAGAAGAGCCTAGTTTAGTTGCTATAACGAGAAGCCCTGATGCTTTAAATGTTTGGAAAAATTATGAAGATACCCAAGGGGCTTGTGTAGAAACAAGACCGGGATTTAAGAAATTGGCACAGATAGGAACGAAGATAAATGGAATATATATATACAGAAGCGATATAGCATTAGTACATAGTGGAACAGTTTTATATGAATGGAACAATTTCCCAGACACACCAGATGAAAGTAACTTAAAAATTCTTTATTCTGATATGAACAATGATAAAAAGAGTTATTTTAATAAAGCTGATTCAGAAGGAAATGTATATATCAATGATGGAAAAAATTATTTGGTATATGATGGAACAAGTGTAAAAAAAGTGACGGAAGCTAATCCTTTTATTCCAAGAACTACAATAAGTAGAACAGCAGGAAATATTGGTGGAGGGGAAACATTACAAGATGTCAATTTATTAACCCCCAAAAGGATAAATAGTTTTGTAGGAGATGGAGAGGCAAAGGACTTTTATCTAGATGCACAAAGTATAGATGATGAAATAGTTACAGTTACAGTTAATGACATTGAAAAAGTTGAAGGCACAGATTTTACAGTAGACAGAACAAGTGGAAAAGTAACGTTTAATGAAGCTCCACCAAAACCTGATTTAAGCGGAGCAGATAATGTATTTATAACATTTTCAAAGACTGTTGAAGGATACTCAGAAAGAATTGCTAAATGTACTAATGCACTAATTTTTGATAATCGATTATTTTATACAGGTAATCCTGATTATCCTAATGCAATATTTCATTCAGAAGTAGGAAATCCACAGTATGTTTCTGACTTAAATTACTATGAAGATGGTGCTAGTGATAGTTTAATAACTGGAATGACTGTAGGAAACAATATATTATGGGTATTTAAGAATTTAGATCAAAATAATGCTAATGTGTTTTATCATGAGCCTACATTAGATTTAGAAGTTGGAAAAATATACCCAAGTAAACAAGGAAATGTAAGTATTGGTTGTTATGTTGGAAGTATAAATTTTCAAGATGACATCGTTTATTTAAGTAGATATGGTTTAGAAGGAGTTAGTACAGAAAAAATAGATAGCAGACAAGTGGTAGCACATAGAAGTTCGCTAGTAGATGTAAAAATGACTAATGAAAATGGCTATTCTGATGCTTGTATGGTAGTGTGGAAAGGTTATCTATGTGTTTTAGTAGATGGTAGAATGTATTTAGCAGATAGTAGACAAAAATATGCTAAGTTAAATAGTTTTGAATATGAGTGGTTTTATTGGGATATAAGTGGTGCAAATCCTAATATTTTAAAAGAATATGATGATAAATTATATATAGGAGCCAAAGACGGCTCTATTTTTATTATGGAAGGAACAAATGATAATGAAGAAACAATATTAAGCTATTGGACAACTCCTATGGACAATTTCGGATTTGATAATCAATTAAAAACTACAAATAAAAGAGGCGGAATTGCTAAAATAAAGACTATTCCAAATGGAAGAATAAAGATAGCACGAAGGACAGATAAGTCATCAGATTATAAATATACAACTGAAAAATCAGCAACTGGCTTTGATTTTAATAATATTGATTTTATAAATTTTAGTTTTGTTACTACTAATAAATCATATTTAGTTTTCAAGATTAAAGAAAAGAAAATAATTGAAATGTCAATTAAATTTTATAGTGATGAGAAAGATAAGCCGTTCGGTATATATAGTGCTACAATAGAAGCTTTTGCAGGAGGATATGTCAAAAAGTAAGGAGGAAATAATATGAGTTTACCAGAGTGTACAGTAGACACAAACAATATACAAAATTTACCTGATTCACCAACATTGCCAGCAGATGAATTAAAACAAGAGTTTGATAAATCAGGAAAGGAAATAAAAAATTACATTAACGAGACTTTAATACCAGCAGTTGAACAATTGGTTAGAGAGGAAAAGGCTAATATTGAAAAATCAATTCAAACTGAGAAAGCTAATTTAGAGAGAGCTATAGATGATAAGATTTTAGAAGATAACGAAGAAAAATACCCAATAGGAAAAATAATCATAAGTTCAGAAGATACAAACCCTAATACATATCTAGGATTTGGAATATGGACAAAAATAGAAGATAAATTTTTACTAGCATCAGGCGAAACATATACAGCAAAAGAAACTGGAGGAGAAGCGGAACATAAATTGACATTATCTGAAACACCTATCCACAATCACGTTGGAATAACTAAATATAATGGTCTTACAATAAGTAATACTCTAGCTAGTGCTGGAAATAACTTTCAATCACTGGTTGCAACCGGTCAAGGTAATGCACAAATTAGTACTGCACCGGCAGGAGGCGACCAACCACATAACAATATGCCTCCATATTATGTTGTTCATATATGGGAAAGAATAGCCTAATAACTAAAAAGAAAGGAGTACGAAGATGGCTACAGGATATGAAGATTTAGATGATTTAGTCAAACAACAAAATTCATTGTTAGACCAACAAGAACAAAAACAAAACGATATTATAGAACAACAAACGCAAATGCAGGTCGATGAATTAAATAGAGAAAAAGAAAAGCTTCAAAAAGAAACCGACAAGACAACACGAGGATTGTATTCTAATTGGCAAAAGCAAGCAAACCAATATGGAGTACAAGCAGAACAATTAGCACAACAAGGATTAGGCAATTCTGGATATGCAGAGACTACAAAAACGGCACTTTATAATACATATCAAAAGAGTGTAACAGATACATTAAATAATTCAAGAGACTTGTATGCTGATTATAATTTTAAAATACAACAAGCAAGACAAAACGGAAGTATACAGCAAGCACAGTCAGCTTTGGAATTATACTCTCAAAGATTACAATTACTAACACAAAATTATGAATTTAGACAAAATAGAGAGCAATATCTATATCAACAAGAACGCGATAGAGTGTCAGACCAACAGTGGCAGAAATCATTTGATGAGCAAGTTAGACAGAATGAGATAGAAAATCAATGGAAACAAAGACAATTTGATTATCAAAAGCAAAGAGATGCCGTTTCAGATAGTCAATGGCAACAACAATTTAACCTTCAAAAAAAAACGGCTAGTTCAGGTTCTTCAAGAAAAAGTTCATCAAGTAAGAAATCAGGAGCTTATACAATAAGTAGCAGTAACGGAAAGAGTAGTTCAAAAAATGAACCATCACAAGAAGAAATATTAAAAAATATGAAAGTAGTAGATAAAAAAGGACCAGGAATGTCAGCATATGTAGTAGACGGATTAACAGGCAAAAAATATTCCAATGTAGAAGATTTAATGATGAGTTATGGCATTGGTTGGGATGGAAAGGGTGGATAAAAATGGCATTTGTTAGATTGAAAGATTTATCAGAAGAAGAACGAAAAAGAATAGTTGAGGGATATGAACAAAGGAAACAAGCTAATACCCAAGCTAGACAACAAGCTCAACAAGATGCTGTTAATCAATTTAACGATTTAGTAAGCAGAGAAGGTAGTTATAACACTAATAAACATACATTTAGACCCACAGATATAAAAAGAAATTCTTCAACAGACTACTGGAACACATTTAAGAAATCAAACAATATGACGTTATGGGACTCTGTAAAGAAAACCGCAAATGAATTAGGAAGAAATACTCAAAATACATGGTTAGGAGTAAAAAGTGGTTTTCAAAATCTTGGACAAGCATTAGATACAGCATTTTATAATAGTCAAAAAAGTAGATTCAATTTTGGCTTTGAAAGTAAAGAATATTTAGAAAAGAATCCAGAGGAAGCAGAAAAGTTAAAAAAACTATCACCAGAAAAATATAATCAAGTAATGAATGGCGTAAATATTAATGAAAATTCATCATTTGTTGATAAATTACTAGCATCAACCAATTCTGTAAATATAGAAAATGAAAAACAAAAAGAAATAAAAAAACGTCAAGAGAAAAAAGCAGAGTATCAAGAAAAGATAAATCAAAATATTGAAGCAATAGATAACCCAATATTAAAGAAAACAGCCGAGCTTGCTCCAGATGTCGGGAATATGATACCTATGATGATTCCGGGTGTTGGTGCAATATATGCTACAGGTTCTGCAAAAGGTGCATATTACGATGATGCAATACAAAGGGGCATGAATGATGAACAGGCTAACACATATTCAGGAATAATGTCATTAATGGAAGGTGCTACTGAGATGATAGGTGTTGAGAACATCAAAAAAGGTGGACAAGCAGTAAAAGCATTTATCAAAGGAACAGGAAAAGAAGTAGCAAAAGAAGGAGTAGAACAAGTAGGAAAAGCTTCTATAAAAACAGCATTAAAACATTATGGAATAGGTATTGCCGACAATGTACTTCAAGAGTCTATTATAGAGCCTATACAAGAAGTAGCAACGACTATAACAGGAGGCAAAGATAAAGCAGATTTTTCAAATATGGGTCAAAGAATGTTAAAAGCTGGTATTGATGGAGGGCTAGTTAGTGCTATAATGGGTGGTGCGGATTTAGGAATTGAGTCTTGTGTCGCTATAAAAGAGAAAGTTTCTAATGGACAAACACCTACACAAACAGAAATGCAAACTGCAGTTAAAGATGCAGGTAAAAAAATAAATTTAGAGCAACAAATCATTGAAAGCACACAACAACAGGTTAATAAATATAAACAAAACCCAAATATTGAAAACAATAATCAAATTGTAAACAACTTACAAAAAAACGTGCCACAAAATATAGGGAATATGCCATTAAATAATCAAGTCCAACAAACTACTCAACAAATACAAAAAGTTGTTCAAAATGGAGATATGAGGCAAATAAACACTAATGCTCAAAATCAACAGCAAAATATAATGCAGCAACGAGTAGACAATTTAAAACAACAAGCAGAAAGAGAGCTAACAGGTTCTGACAAAGCAGATATATTAAATTTTTTAAATAATACACAAAATATTGACCAAAGTTCTATTGAAGCAATAACAAATTCAATAAATGGCGTAAGGCAAAACACTCTAAATACAGATGAAACATATAAAACAGGTAGACAACAAAAATATGTTGGATATATGAAAAAGACAGGAGAATACGATGCAACTAGTTTACAACAAGCAAAAGAACTTGTACCAGCCAATAATCAAGGTAGAAGAACAAAAGAACAATGGTTACAAATAGCAGAACAAATAGGAAATAACATAGCAAATAAATCTTCGCAAGAAATTGAAGAAATTGCGTACAGAACATGGCAAGAAGAAAGACCAGCGAGCAAAGAGTCTTTAAATAGGCAGGGCAAAAAGTATGTTCAATTTACTTCCGATGATTGGATAAATACTATCTATAATACAGTTAAGAAGATTGATAACCAACAACAAGAAAACTTTAACCAAAGAATAAACCAAATACAAAGCCAACCTCAACAAATACAACAAGAGAGTACTCAAACAAATCAACAAACAGAAAACACCCAAACAAGCAATAATAGTATGTCTAATTTTATGCAATCTGCACAAAGAAACAATATAGATACAAATAATGAAACAGTAAGAGCAGTAGAACAAGCATTAAATGAAAGAGGAATAGAAGGAAGTTTTAATGCAGATTTATTTACAGATAATAACCAAAATGCAATATGGAAAGCATCGACCGACAAAGACGGAAATACAAAAAGAGAAGTTGTGTTTAATCCTAATGGAAATTCAGAAAAGACAATGCAAAATATAACTGTACATGAATTAATTCATGATATGGAAGGAACAAAAGAGTATGACACTTTTAAAAATCTTATATTAGATTATAACAAAAATACAGAAGGATATACAGAAGCAAGAAAAGCATTAGAAAATACATATTCAAAAGTATATGACCCACAAAGTGAAGATTTCTCAAGTTTAGTAGACCAAGAAGAAGTAGCAGATATATTAGGAAATAAGTTAGGAGACCAAGAATTTGTAAATAGTTTAGTTAAACAAGATAAAACAGTTATGCAAAAAATATATGATTGGGTTGTGGATAAATTAAATAAAATAAACAAATTAACAGGATACAAATCAGAAAAAATATTCTGGGCAGATGTTAAAAACAAATTTGACAATGCTTTTAGTCAAGAATATCAAGGAAATAATAATGGTACAAGATATAGTATTCAGACAGATAATAATGGTAATAGGTATGTAAGAGTTGATACAGACCAAGATATTTTTGAAGGAATAAACAAAAAAGACTACAACAAAATTGCAAAAATGTATATACAAGATTATTTAGAGGGAAAAACGAAATTAGCAGAAAATGATACAGTAAAAATAGCAAATAAAGGAATTAGCAAATACACAAACCCAAAACAGCAAACTAGATATATGAATGAAAAAATGCAATTATCTACAGAATTAAAAAATGTTTTAGAAGTTGCAGAGAAAGTAAATAGTGCTTTGCCTACAAAGGATACGAGTAAGTTCCCCAATTGGGAATATTACAAAGTTAATTTTGAAATTGGAGGAAAGAATTTTGAAGGATTAATTAATATAGGAATTGACAAAAATAGAAATAAGCATTTTTATGAAATTAATAAAATCCATACTACGTCAAACTCGCATGTTTCAACGAGTAAATCTAGTAGTACAGATTTTATTAATAACAGTATACTACCAACAAAGAAAGATGTCAATAGAAATACTCAAAAATATTCTATGCAAGAATCCGAAAAAAATTCAGGTTCTTTTAATTTGAAAGAAAAACAATTAGAAATAATACAAAAAAACAATCCGATGGTGGACGATTACCATACAGGAATAAGAACTATAAACGATATTAAAACATTTGAAGAAGCATTGCAAGATGAAGAAGCCGAAGATTGGAGAGAGGTTAACTTTACTCCTGATTATACGTCAGACATGATAAAAGAAGCATTAGATACAGGTAAAATAACAATATATAGCTCATACCCTATTGAGCAGGGTGTATTTGTAACACCTTCTAAAATGGAAGCTCAAAGTTATGCAGGAAATAATAAAATATATTCAAAAGAAGTAAGTTTAGATGAAGTTGCTTGGATAGATGGTATTGAAGGGCAATATGCAAAAGTAGAAAATTCTGATATACGTTATTCTAAAAACAATGAAACATGGCAAGAATATTTGAATAAAAATTACAAAAATAGTGGCAATGGAGAAACTATACAGCAAATTAAATTACCTACAAAACAAAATGTAGAAACAATAAAATCAAATATACAACAAGAATCTCCAAATGTTCCAATAAGTAAGAAAAATCAAGTGGCTAATAAGCTAAAAGTTATGAAGGAAAATATTGGAATTAAGAATGATGTAATAACACAAAAGGTAGAGCCTATAAGTGAAAAGAAACAAAGTGAACGAGTTGCACAAATATTGTCAAAATCTCCTGAAAAAGTAAAAGAAAGTGACAGAAAATTTGCAATATTTAAAGCTAATGTATTAGATAAAGGAATAGTATTTGAAGAACTATCGCATAAGACAAAAAATAGAGAACTACAGGGTAAATGGGATTATGTGTTATCTGCAAATGCAAGAGGACAATATGCTATAGTTAATGCAAGACAAGAATTTGATAGCAAGACAAAAAAACAAACTCAAGTATGTAAAGCATTAGAAGATATAAGAACAGAAGTAGGAGAGAATGTAGGCGAATTTAGTAATTATATGTATCATCAACTAAATATAGATAGAATGACATTAGAAGAACGATTTAATGGAGATACCGGAATAAATTATGAAAGACCTTATGAAGTAAAAAATAAACCAGTATTTGGAGATACTGTAACGGCTGAAATATCAAGAGCAGAAGTAAATAGAATAGAGAAAGCACATCCTGAATTTAAAGAGTACGCTCAAGATGTATATGACTATCTTAATGCGAATAAAGCAGAGTTAGTAAAAAACGGAGTAATTTCACAGGAACAATCTGATAGAATGGCTGATATGTATCCTCATTATGTGCCAATAGGAAGAGTAAACAATAAAGGGAATGCTATAAATGTACCATTAGACACAGGAAGAACAGGAGTAAATTCTCCAATAAAACGTGCAACAGGTGGAAGTACTGATATTCTACCTTTATTTGACACAATTGCTCAACGTACATTGCAAACATATAGAGCGAGTGCAAGAAATAACTTTGGGCTAGAATTAAAAAATACTTTAAATACTGTTATAGATACTAAACAAGAAAGTGTAGATAATATAGTAGATACAATGGGACAAACAATAGATGAACAAGGATTACTCCAAGAAGGTAAAAATGGAAATAATCCAACATTTACAGTATTTGAAAATGGCGAAAGAGTAACATATGAAATAACAAAAGATATGTACGATGCCTTAAAGACAGTAGGAGATAGTTCGATTTTAGGGAAAACTTTTCTTCCAATGAACAAAGTTAGCAATTTTAGAAGGGGAGTTTTAACAGAATATAACCCTATATTTATGATTACAAATCCAATAAAAGATGTTCAAGATGTATTAGTCAATTCTCAACACTCTGCTAAAACATATTCTAAATTCCCAGAAGCTGTTGCGCAAATAACTAAAAAAGGTTATTGGTATCAAGAATATATGCAAAATGGCGGAGAACAAGGAAGTTATTTTAATGCAAATGATAATATTTTTGAAAGTGATGTTAAAAAGTCAAAGGCAAAAAATGTATTAAAAATGCCATTAGAAACAATAAGCAAACTAAACAATGGAATAGAAATGACACCGAGACTTGCTGAATATATTGCAAGTAGAGAAAAGGGAAGAAGTATTGAAACCTCAATGTTAGATGCTGCAAGAGTAACAACAAATTTTAAAGCAGGCGGAGATTTAACTAAGTTCGCTAATAGAAATGGTGCTACATTTTTAAATGCATCTGTTCAAGGTATGATGCAACAAATAAGAAACATAACAGAAGCAAATACAAAAGGTTTAAAAGGATATGCTGTGTTAGCAATGAAGTATGCTGTGGCAGGAATACCTGCATTATTACTTAATAATCTTTTATGGAAAGATGACGACGACTATGAAGATTTACAAGACTATGTAAAAGACAATTATTATTGTGTAGCAAAATTTGAAGATGGAAAATTTGTAAGGATACCTAAAGGAAGAATGTTATCAACAATACAAACAATAGTATCAAATGCTTCTGAATACATAACGAAAGACAAGAAAATTAATATTGACAATTTGGCATCTGACTTTTGGAAAGATATAAAGAGTGTAATGGATAATGTTGCACCAAACAACCCATTAGACAACAATGTATTTTCTCCTATTATTCAAGCGGTAACAAATAAAAGTTGGTACGGCGAAGATATAGTGCCAAGCAGATTACAAGATAAACCGAAAGCAGAGCAATACGACGAAACAACGGATAGCTTAAGTAAATGGCTAGGAGAAAAACTTAATGTAAGCCCGTATAAAATTAATTACTTGTTAGACCAATATGGTGGTGGAATAAGTGATGTTGCGTTACCTTTGATGACAAAACAAGCTGAGAACGATCCATTCTCAGACAAATTTACAACAGACTCAGTAATGAAGAGTAAATATCCAGGCAACTTCTTTGAAAAGGTTGACGAATTAAAAGTCAATGCGAATGGTTCTAATGCAACTGATGAAGATAAATTAAAATATAAGTATGTCTCTAGCTTGCAGGGAGAATTAAGCGATTTATATAAACAAAAAAGAGATATACAAAATTCTGATATAACAGACAAAGAAAAGAAGTCTAAATTAAAAGAAGTTCAAAAACAAATAAATAAAATAGCAGAAGATGGTTTATCAGAATTAGAAGAAATAAACACAACAGACACTACAGCTAAAATAGGAAATAAACAATTTTATAAGGTAACTAATGTGCAGTCAGGCGAAAAAGAATGGAAAGAATTATCAGATGAAGATACAGAAAAAATGAAAAATATTTCGTTGAAAACATATTCGGATTTTAACGAAAAAATCGTACAAGAGACAAGAAAGCAACGTAGCAATGGAGAGATAAAAGAAGATGGACAATTAAAAGATAAAGATAAGATACAGCTTATTCTGGATAGTAATTATTCTGATAACGAAAAATCTGCATTATATAAAGAATATATAAATAGCAACGATGACATTTATAATAATTTATTAAGTAAAGATAAAATTAATATAAACGAATATTTAAAATATAAATTGCAAGAATTTGAAAGTGATAAAGAAGATGATGGGACTTTATCAGGGAAATCTATACGGTAATAAAAAGAAAAAAGTTTATGACTATGTAAATAATATGAATATAACTCCACAACAGAAAATGGCTATTCTAGGTACACAATATAAGTTAAATAATTATGAACAATTAACATTATACAGTTACTTAAATAATATAACCAAAGATTTGAATGACGAAGAGTCAATGGAAATATTTAAAAAGTATAGCAAGAATTTTACTTTATATAAAAATAGCACACTTGATATTAAGTAGAAGTTGTAGTTTGCTATTAAATTTTGATACGAGTTAAATCTTTCGTGGTAAAATACAATAAAAAAGAGCATCAGATTAAATTCTTGTGCTTTTTTGTGATGGGAGGAAGCTTATGGACTATAATGTAAAACCTAAAAAACTGACACGACAAGAAAAAGCAATACCTTTAACAATACCACAACTAATAAGAAAATATAAATTAGATTCATTGTGGGACAATATCGAAAAAATAGTTAAGGAAGTTATAGAACAAAATAGCGGATATGTAGTTAAAAAAGATGGAGTAATGTATATTGCCGATAATAATGATTTAGAGAAAGCGAAAGTAGTATTAAGAATAGGAAAAAACTTTTTAGATATATCTAACAATGGAATTGACGGAGACTACCAAACAATAATAAGCTTAGACGGAACAATAAATGCTGATTTTATAAAAACAGGAAGTATAGATGCCGAAAAGGTAGAAGTTAAAAATCTAAATGCTTCAAATATAACGTCAGGAACAATGAAAGCTGATAATATAAAAGGTGGAACGTTAACATTAGGAGGAGAAAATAATCAGAGTGGAGAATTAGAAGTAGTTGATGAAAAAGGAGGGACTATTTTTGAAGCAAGTAAGGACGGTCTAATCTTACCAAATGGAACAAAATTAATTGGAAATGAAGGCATATTATCAAATTTACAATTCGGACAATATGAATGGAGTAAAATTGGATATTCAACAGACTATGCTCCAACTGGTATTGGAGAATGGTTATATATAGACATTCCTTTATTTGTTCCTGAAAATTTTATTATTACTCATGCGTATATTACTATTGAACATTCGCCAGTTGTCTATTCGTATTTTAGTAACTATCCCGAAGAAATATCTAGGTCTATATGGGGTTATAGTAGAAATATTAGAGCATATAAACAAGACGAGGGGCAAGATTTTTTCGAAGAAGTAGAGTTAAGAAGTGAATTGCTTCCTAAAAATAATTTAGCTACAACCGAAATAGTAAATGCGTTTGGACAAGATGGTTTTAATCCTACTGTAGCAAATAACGATAATCATATTACTGAAAAAGTAACCAGTATAGATATTAAGGATTATTTAACTTCTGGAAAGGCTGAAACGATACAGATAAGAAGCGGAAATGAAATGCCAGAATTTAGTCCGGATTTGGATATGTATCAAACTAATTATTTAGAGCAAACAGGAAATGTTAAAGCTGTAATTAATGTATTTGGTTATATGAAATAAGAAAGGGGAAGATATTATGGATATAGAATTTACAAGAGGGGACACTCAATTTATCAGGTTTAGATTAAAAGATGCAGAAGGAAACCCTTTAGAGTTAGCAGAAGGTGACGAATTATTTTTTACAGTAAAGCAAAATCAAAACGCTAAAAAAATATTAATACAGAAAAAATATCCTGATGACATTAAATATGACGAGGGGTATTTTATTTTTGTGTTAAATTCAGAAGACACTGCTGAGATGCCTTATGGTACTTATCAATACGACGTAGAACTCAAATCAGGTGAATATGTAAAGACGTTAACGTTGGGAACCATAACTTTAACAGAAGAAATTACACATAGGGGGGATGAATAAATGGAAGAAGACAAGTTTTTAGGTATTTACATAGACGACTTAATAAATGTGCCTATAATTAAAGGACCAGAATATGATGATACGTTAATAAAACAAAACATAGAAGAGATTAAAAGCAAGAACACAACTCAGGACAGTAAAATAAAAGAAATACAATTAGATGTAGAAGAAATCAAAAAAAAGAATACAAAACAAGACACTGACATACAAGCATTACAAGCTAAAGACAGCTTAATTGATGCTGATATAGAAGAGCTAAAGAGTAAAGATAAAACATTAGAAAATGATATTTCTGAAATAAAAACCGAACAAGAAACACAAAACACAGATATTTCTAATTTACAAGAAGCAGACGAAACAATTAAGTCAGATATAGAGAGTATAAAAGAAGAAAATACTAAACAAGACACTACGATAGAAGGCATACAATCAACAATAGAAGAGATACAAGCTACGAATACAACCCGAGATACAACCATAGAACAGTTACAAACCAAAGACCAAGAACAAGACACTAAAATAGGCGAATGTGTCAAAACAGAAACTTATACCGAAGAACAAGCCGAACAAGACACAAAAATAGAAGTCTTAGAACAAGAAAACACTATGCTAAAGAATTTACTTCCAACAGTATCAAGTAGTGGAGAAGATATAACATTGACAGGTACAGCAGAGGCTAAATTTAAGAAGTTTAGAGTTGAGGGAAATAGTGTACAAGAAGGAGAGCCAAGCATTGAAACTCCTATTGAGATACGAAATTGTGGAGATAATGTGAATTTAATTCCTACAACGGCGGACGGCTGGATAAACGGCTTAATAAACCCAGCAGATGGTACTATTACCGCAAATAATAAAACAAGAATACATAATGCTGAATTTATAAAAGTTAAAGAAGAAACAGACTATTATTTAAAGATAAATAACTCTGATGTATATATGTTAAGACAGGTGTTTTTCTATAATGAAGATGGGGACTTTATTGAAACTATAGAAGACACATTAGATTTACGTGTAAATGAAGTGCAATTCAAAACGCCATCGAATTGTAAAAAATTGTACGTTGTAATTCAAGATGGAAAAGATGCAAACAATGAAATCACTGCTGATATAATACCTGACATTCAAATTAAGTTAGAATTAGGTTTAAAAGCAACACCATACAGTCCGTATAATTGTGGAAATTTAAATATAAAAGTAACAGACGATGCAGAACAAGAACAACAATCTCAAACCGTATCATTCCCACTAAAAAAAGGACAAGTCCTTCATAAAGACGACTATTTGGCAAGTAATGGAGTACATCAAGCTAGAAAAGCAACAATAATGGACGAAAATTCAGATATAGGTCTTGTAAGCCATTATGATAATGGCATATATAATTACTATTGTCATTTTGTAGGTATGTATGAAGATATTGGAGGAACTCTTAATGTGAAAGAAATAAAGTCCAATTATTTTAAGCAATCACCTTTTAAAGAAAGTTATGATTTAGGTGACATGATAAAGAACAATAGTGGTTCAAATAGTATTTATTTTATGATAAATTTTGAAACAGTGGAAGATTTCAAAGCTTGGTTAAAAGAAAAGAAAGAAAGTGGTAATCCAATTATAATTGAATATCCACTAGCCGAAGAAATAGTTGAAGAATATACCGAAGAACAAAAAACAGCCTACGACCAACTTATGTCTCTAACTTCATACAAAGATACAACACACATATTTTCAGAAGATGAAGTAAGTCCAGTATTTGACGTGACGGCTTATGCTAAAGCTACCGACACAGTACAAGAACAAACTATATTAGAACCTCAAGAAGAACCTACATTTAAGGCAGAGTTTTTAAGAGAAAGTGAGGTGGAATAAGATGGAACAATTATTATACAATATTCACTTCACAAATGCTTTATGGGTATTTTTAGCGCCACTATTACTTATAACTTTAGATGTTTTGACAGGTTTAGTTGCTTGTTGGAGAGATGGCAATTTTCAAAGTTCAGTAATGAGGTCAGGGTTATCTAAAAAGTTTGCAGAGCTTATCTACATAGTAGTAGGTGTAATTATTAAGTATGCAATAGGTACAAGCTTAGTGCTAGATTTCATAGTGGTTTATGTATGTTTAATGGAATTGTCTAGCTTAGCGGAAAATTGCGATAAGCTAGGTATGAAACTACCAGAATGGCTAAAAAAGAAGATAAATAACGTAATAAATAAGAAGGAGGACAAGTAGTATGGAAGATAATATAGTAGAAGAAACAGTTGAGTTTTCAGAAGAATTGTATCAAAAAAATATAGCTGAGAACACATTTAACCTTGAATATGAGGCAGGTGATGACAATGCAGATAACTAATGTAGTATGCCCAGTTTCAAAATATTCAACCAAATGTCCAGACGTAACCACCAAAGATGGAATATGCGTACATAATACAGCCAATGATGCAAGTGCTATGAGTGAGATTTCGTATAT
The DNA here is from genome assembly GCA_964487865.1 of uncultured Clostridium sp. Classification (GTDB taxonomy): domain Bacteria; phylum Bacillota; class Clostridia; order TANB77; family CAG-508; genus CAG-269. The sequence goes on from CAZASP010000005.1 coordinate 24,018, forward strand.
GTTGGGAAATAATAATAAAACGTCATTTCATGTAGCCGCCGACCCATACAGAATTGTAACAGGACTTCCATTTGATAGAAGTTGTTATGCTTCAGGAGATGGAAGATACGGAAGTGGAAATGCACACAAAATACATATTGAGATTTGTTATTCAAAATCAGGAGGACAAAACTTTGAAGAAAGTGAAAATATGGCGGCAGCTTATATTGCTTTACTATTAAAACAGTATGGTTGGGGAATTGATAGGGTATTTAAACATCAAGATTTTGCAAACAAATATTGTCCACACAGAACCTTAGATTTAGGTTGGGAAAGATTTTTAAATAAGATAAGAGAACAAATGGGGCTACAGGCTCAGCCTGCACCTCAAATAAGTAATGGAGGGAGTGATGAACCTGTGCGAGTATATCAAAACGGAAGTACACCAGAACCTGTTTATTCAGACACAAATTTAACGAAGAAGATTGGAAGTTTAAACCCAAGAGAAAGATGTGATTGTTTCGGAATATTTAACGGTAGACCAATGGTACGTTATAAAGTTGATGGTACAAATAATTACAAAATAGGTTTTGCAGTTTGGACAGGCGGTGTGAAATAACAGGAAGAAAATCAAAAAAATTTCCAGTATTAACAAAATACCAGAAGTTTTTTCGTGTGTTAGTTATTGATTGTATAGATAAATTAAAATTTGTTACTAATTTGTTACTAACAAGGAGAAATTGTAAGGAATTAGATGTTATTAAAAACAGCTTGCAAAGTATTGAAAAATCAATGAAAAGTTGATATTTTGCAATCTGTATAATTTTTTGCGAAAAACAGCAAAAGTCGAAAAAAGTCGATTATTTCTTTTTTTCGCCAATAAGAAAAGACAGCTTTTTTAAAATAAAGATACTATAATAGTCATACAGGTGATAGCATGACTATTTATATTGACGTTGTATTAATTGAAAACCTAATAATGAATTTTATAATTATACTAGCAACAGGGTTAATACTAAAAGAAAAAATAAAAACAGTAAGAATACTAATAGCAAGTTTAATTGGAGCAATTTATTCTGTAGTCTCTTATATGTCTATTTTAGAAATATATTCAAGCATAATATTAAAATTAATATTATCTATTGTAATCGTATACATAGCCTTTAATCCACAAACAATTAGAAAAATGTTGAAAAACATATTAATATTTTACTTAACATCTTTCGTATTTGGTGGAGCAGCATTTGCCTTTATCTACATTATAAAACCACAAGATATATTAATGAAAAACGGACTTTTCTTAGGAACATATCCGCTAAAAACAATTATATTAGGAACTATTGTTGCATTTGTAATTATAATAACAGCATTTACTGTTGTCAAATCCAAAATAACAAAAAAAGATATGTTCTGTAAAATAGAAATAATGTTAAATAATAAAAAAATTGAAACAATAGCCATGATTGATACAGGAAATTTATTAAAAGAGCCAATTACTAATACGCCTGTAATTGTGGTAGAACATACTCTTTTGTATGACTGTATACCAAAAGAAATATTAAATCATTTAGATGAATTATTAGGAGGTGATTTTAGCAATATATCGGAAGAAATAAAAAAGAAATACATAACAAAGCTTAAATTTATCCCTTTTTCATCATTGGGTAAACAAAATGGAATGTTGATAGGTATAAAGGCAGAATCAATTAAAATAATAGAAGAAGAAAAAGAGAAAATAATCGAAAATGTAATTATAGGAATTTATAATAAATCACTAACAAAAAGAGGTGAATATCGAGCTTTGATTGGAATAGAGTTATTATAAATTTTAAGACGGAGGGAAAAGATATGAATATAATTGATTTTGTTAAAAATGGGATTAACACTATATGTGCTAAATATATAAATGATAAAGAAGAGATAGAGTATCTACCTATATTTTATATTGCAGGAAGCCAAACACTTCCGCCACCATTATCACCAGAAGAAGAAACAGAATTAATAAAAAAATTAAGTCAAAAAGACAACTTGCAAGTTAGACAAAAGCTTGTAGAAAGAAACTTAAGATTAGTAGTTTATATAGCCAAAAAATTTGAAAATACAGGAATAGGTATAGAAGACTTAATTTCTATTGGGACAATTGGATTGATGAAAGGAGTTAATACATTTAATTCAAATAAAAAAATAAAATTAGCAACTTATGCATCAAGATGTATAGAAAACGAAATATTAATGTACTTAAGAAAAAACAATAAAATAAAAGGTGAAGTTTCAATAGATGAGCCACTTAATAAAGATGGAGATGGAAACGAATTACTTCTTTCAGATATATTAGGAACAGAAGCAGACATTACATCTCGAAATCTAGAAGACGAAGTTGATAAAACACTTTTAAGAGCATCAATTAGTAAACTAAATGATAGAGAAAAAAATATAATGGAAATGCGTTTTGGTTTCAAAACAGGAAAAGAAAAGACTCAAAAAGAAGTAGCAGACGAATTACGGCATTTCACAAAGTTACATATCTCGTTTAGAAAAAAAAATTATAAATAAAATGAAAAAAGAAATTGCAAGCAAAATTGGATAAGAAAAAGGAGCGAGAAAGAATATCGCTCCTTACTTGTAAAATCTTTTAATATGGCTAATGGCACTTTTTTCTAATCTTGAAACTTGGGCTTGAGAAATACCAATTTCATCAGCAACCTCCATTTGAGTTCTACCATCAAAAAACCTTTTAACCACAATCATTCGTTCCTTTTCATTTAATTTTTGCAATGCACCTTCAATGGCCATTTTTTCAGTCCACATTTCATCCGTATTTTTGGAATCTTTGACTTGGTCTAAAATATATATACTTTCAGAGCCATCATTGTAAACAGGTTCTTGCAAAGAAACAGGATCTTGTATAGCATCAAAACTAAAAGCAATTTCCTCTTTTTCGACTCCTAACTCTTTTGCAATATCTTCTATTCTAGGTTCCTTTCCAAATTCTTTTGTATATCTTTCTCTAAATTGAATAGCCTTATAAGCTAAATCTCTTACTGACCTACTAACACGTATACTATTATTATCTCTTAAATATCTTTTAACTTCTCCTATTATCATTGGTACGGCATAAGTACTAAATTGAACATTTTGACTTAAATCAAAATTATCAATTGCCTTAATTAAACCAACACAACCAACTTGAAATAAATCATCTGCTGATTCGCCTCTTCCATAAAACCTTTGTATAACACTTAATACTAACCTTAAATTTCCATTAATAAATTTAGTTCTTGCATCCATATCTCCTGCTTTTATTTTTACAAATAGTTCTTCTTTTTCTTCTCGACTTAATACTGGCAATTTTGAAGTATTAACGCCACATATTTCGACTTTGTTGTTTAACAAAAGAAAAACCTCCTTTGAATTTACTTATTTTAGTATTTCCAAAATTGCTTTTTTTATGCTTATAAACTGATAACAATTTGTTACCAGTTAAAAATTAAAACAAAATAGTAAATTAATAAAATTCGAAATATTCGAATATATATAAGTAAAAGTTTAAGGAGAAAAAATATGCAAGATAAAGGATTGGATTTTAAACATAAAGAAGTAGTAAACATTAATAATGGTAAAAGATTAGGTTATGTGCAAGATGTTTGTGCAGATTTAGAAACTGGTAGAATAACTTCTATAATTGTGCCAGGAAGTAATAAAGTATTAAATATTTTTTCACAAAATAACGAGATTATAATACCTTGGGAAAATATTAAATGTATAGGTGATGACTTGATTCTGGTTGAAATTTAGTGAGGTAATTCTCAATGGGTTACTAGTCAGCCATTGGGAATTTTTCATAATATTAAAAAAAACAATTGACAAAAATGTAAATATGTAATATTTTATTAGTGTAATATATAAGTATATTAAAGATAAAAAGAAAAAAGAGGAAAAACCAATGAA
>CAZASP010000006.1:0-24947 GCA_964487865.1 uncultured Clostridium sp.
TCATTATATTTCTTGTAATGTTTTGGTGCTTCTATTTCTTTTGCAAAATAATATTCTATTTTTTTGTCTTCATTTTTAATTTTTATGGTTATTCTTCCATTTTCGTCTGTTTCTACTATAAATTTTGGATCAGTTTGGCTTTCACCTTTTTTTAGTTTTACAAATTCAGATCCATTCCAATATTCTCTTTTATAAAATTTCTTCCAGTACAAATTTCCTCTAGTTGAATTTGGTATTTTGATTCCTTCCATTGTACCATATTCCGCCGTAACATCCTTGGTTTTAAATACCTCTTTGTACGTTGCGACGGATCCATCAGTATTATACGTGTCCGGAACTTGTTCCTTCCAGATAGATAATCTAAGTACGTGCCAGTTAAAATAAGGCTCACCGCTCGGACTATTTTTATTAGTCAATTTATATTTAGACGAATCCGGACTCACACCAGTTTGCCAAGCTTCTCTGTCTTTGGCCGCTTTCTCGAAGAAATCTTCCCTTACAAAACAAGCTGTCTGACCCGCTTCCCTAACAAAGTACCAAGTCGAACCACCGTGATCTATCGTTCCATAACCACCTGCTCCCGAATTTTTACTCATATATTCAGTGATAACTCCGGTTAGATGGATAATTAATTATTACTTTGCTTGGATCTGGTGCATCACCAGGATTTATCTGTGTATATGTCTTACCACCGTTGCTCTTTAGAAATGTACCTTTATTATTATTTTCTTTATATCTAAAGATAACAAATTTTGCTCCCTTTAAAGGCTTATCAGTAAGACTATCTTTCTTACGAATTTTAATTTTGATTGTAGTATCACCTGGACCACCACTTGGCTTAGGATCTTCAAACGTAACTTTATTTACACCTTTTTTAAGTTTGATTTTTTGAGTATCTTCTTTTGGAATGTCGTAACCTGTTGGTGCTTTGATTTCTTTTATTGTATATTCTTCACCCACTTTTAACTTTAACTTAGAACTACTACGATAGGTATACATTCCTGATGCATTAGTTTCAACAGTTATACTATTACCTCCGTTGCTTATGGTAAACTTTGCACCACTCAATTTTTTTGATGGCTCGTCTTCGTCTACTTTAATAATTTGTATTGAAGGGTTATCGACTTCCTCTTTTTTGCCACTAAAAATCATATCATCTTGTCCTTTTTGGTCTACATGTACGTTTCCATATCTATCTTTCCATTCCTGTTTTCCTTCCATCATGACAAATCTAGCTCTATATCCGATCTTTCCATCCCAGAAATCGTCTACTATTTTGTTACATTTTGTACTACCAAAAGCATTTATCTTTGAGTCTCCCAAGTCTTGAGGCAGGCTCGGATCATTACCGTACTGACTCATTACACCTAAATCCCACAATGTCTGCATCCTTCCGTTAAATCCATCAAATCTAATCAACCATTTCCAATCTTCTGCCCCATGTTTTCCATTTCCCGTTGTTGTCTGGCTATCGTTTATGGCTTCAGTAGCCCACCAAGCCAACGCATAAGCAAGCTTCATTGAATTTTCATCTGCGCTGGTTGCATCTTCTCTCTTATGCCAAACTGTAAACTTCTCACCACTCGCAGCCCCTATCTTTGTAACACATATGTCACCATTCGGATAGACATCTAAACAGCAATCTATTCTAAAGTCTGAAGCGTCAGGGTGATCTCCTGGTTCTATACAGCAGCATCCTACACTTTGATAATAGAAAGCATTAGTCCAAGGCTTTCCCTGTTCTCTTTGATAAGCATCTGAGTAGTCGTTACTCAAAAACGCTCCAGGATCCGCATCAAAGTATGGATCTAGTCTTCTCTGGGCTCCATAAGCTAACAAATCCTTCAAACTAGCTTTACTTTCCGCAGCTTCAATTCTACCTACCGTATATTCATCATCTGCAACTACATTTTTACAAAAGAAACTCGAGAATAAGCAGATCATACAAATTCCTAATACAATGATTATTTTATTTATTTTCTTTATCATTTTTCTCTCCTTTCTTCCTATATATTAAATAAGCCCCCACAATTAGTCCTAATAGAATAGTTATATTTATAGTTGCAACTACTAATCCAGTCTTAACAGAAACTAGCAATTCTGCTGTGTCTATATCATCTTCTCCATCTTTTCTATTTCCAGGTGTTGAATCTCCATCTTCAATGGATAGTTCATTACTTGTTTTTCCAATTTCAGCAATATTTACACTTCGTCCAGTATTGTCTTCAGTCATTTGTTTTGTTAAAACTAATGTTAACGTTTTTGTTTCTCCTGGGTTTATTACAGTGTTAGATAAACTTATATTATGTATGCTACCATTTGTTTCTACATACCAATCTTTATTGATTTCTGAATTGAATTTTAAATCATCTGGCATATAGTCAATTATTTCGTTTACATATCCTTGTATTTCGCCTTCATTTTTAACTTCTATAAGATATTCTACTAATACTGTACTATTTTGTATGTGTTTAGCATTAATTTCTACTTTTGCAAGTTTCGTTTTATCATAGCTAACTTGCTTAGTTCCTTCTGTATTTTGGACAACAACTTTGCTTATTGATTTATTTAAACTAAAATCAAATTTTTGATTTTTAGAAAATCCCGCATCAATATACATTAGGCTACTATTTGTTATTTCAAGGATGTCCGTAACTGCTACTGTACGATTATTTAATGTTTTTTGAATTACATCAGAATTTTTGTCTTCTCCTGCGTTTTCATTTTTGTATTCTGTTGTACTATATTGTGAATTGTTGTACATAAACATTACCATATACTTGCCTTTTCCTAGGTTGTTAAATATATAATCTCCATTACCGTCTGTTACATTATTCGCTATATTTTCTCCTGTTTCAACATTTAATAAAACTACTTCAAAATTTTCTAGTCCTTTCTCATTATCGTTTCTTATTCCATCTTTAGTTTCATCTAGCCATGCTTTTCCTGATATTGAATAATTTGTTCCGCTTTGTGGGTTATTTGTACCTCCTTGTGGCTGCCCATTGTTTTCCCCATTGTTCTCCCCATTATTTTCCGGATTTAATTCATCTGGGAATAAGTCATTTGAATCAACTTTATCTTCATCATACATGTCTAAAGCAATAGGATTTACATACGCTGTTCCATTTACGTTCCAAACTAAATCTATATTACTTTCAACTACGTCACTGTAATTTACTTCTCCATCTGGATTTTCCCAAATGGTCGTCTCTGCTACATAGTCTACCTCTTCTCCTGGACTCATATTGAAATTAGCATTAGCCCTATTAGTCCCTGAGATATCTGCATTTATAATTTCACCATTTTCTCTCCTTAAATATGCATTTTCAATTTTAGCGTTGCCTTTTGTTAGTTCGTGTCCTATACGTATGTTTTCTGCATTTAATTTTGTATCTGTATTTCTTATTTTAGTTGTATATGTAACCTTATCTCCAAACTCTACCATATCTTTTTCGCAATCGGAACTTTGTACAGCTATTAAATTTGGTGTTACTCTCAAAATTGATCTTACCAAAGTGTTAGAATAATAAGTATTATCCCCTTTTTTTACTATACAATATACTATTCCATTTTGGCTTACATCTTCACTTTCTATGTCTCCACATACAAATTTCCATTCTATTCCTATCTCTTCCCCACTTTTTAATGAATTTAATTTTAATGTTACTAAATCACGATTTATTTCAACAATTTCTATTCCTTTATTCTCAAGTGATTTTCTAATACCGAACATCACAATAATAATTACCATTCTCATCTTGTTCTGGAGTTATTATATCATTAGAATATATGTTTACTGTAATATCTTTTAGCTCTTTGTTCGAATAATTTTTAACTATTAAGCAAACTGGAAATTCTACCCCTTTTGCTAATTTTCTATTCTCATCTGAAGTATTAAATATGTCCATCCCTATTTCTGCATCTTTAATTTTATTTGTTATTGTTGGAGTTTCTTGTGCTTCCAATTCCTCTGCTTTTATTATAATTTTTCCAGTAATACTTCTTGTTTCATCTTTCTTTTTTGGAGAAAATTCATATACAAATGTAGCTGTTTTTCCTTTTTCTAATGTTTCTAAATTTTTTATAATTTTTTCTACATTTTCGTCTTTTTCGGTAAATGCCATTATTTCTGGATTTTCTGGATTATCCGTTCTTTCAGCTTCTTTTTCTTTTTGTACATAAAATACAGCATTTGTATGCTCTGCAGTAAATTCTAAATTGTGTAAATCACTTTGAGTATTGTTTGTAATGTTTACAGTAACTTTAACTGGTTGTCCTTCAAAAATTTCTTGTCCATCTTTTAATTCTTCATTATTAGCTGTAACTTCAACTATTTCTGTTTCTATTCCATTGCTTTCTTGTGTTGTGCCCATTTGATTTTCAGTTTTTAACAAAATATCTGATACTGTATTTAATGGTTTTCCATTATAAGAATATGTTACTTTTGTTTGTTCTGCAATTTTCACTCCCTTTGGTAAATTAGCAGGTATAGTTATTGGGTAATCTACACTAACAGCTTCTGAAGGTCCGGAAATCCCCTTGTATTTCTATTTTATAAGATTGAATTTTTGATAATTCTTCTTTATTTTCTTTCCATGAATCATCTTCAATTGTTGCATTTTCTTTTTCTGAATAATAAATTTTTGCTTTGTCACTAGTTGTAGCTATTCCTTCTGTTAATTTTGCTTCTACATTTTCTCCTGTTAAATTTCCTAAAATTGTAATTTGGTTAATTGGTTTTTCGTAATTATTAATAAAAGTTTGATGTATATTTGCCTTTTTTTCTGCAGCATCAGAATCTAATTTGCATTGTATACTTTCATCATTTAAGCCTTCTTTTAAAGTATTTTCGTTGTCGTAACCTACTATGTTATTGTATAGTATTGCTCCTTGTTTTGCATTTAATTGTAAATTAACTTTCGTTTCATATTGTTGTTCACTTGTATTTTCGTTGTTATACAACATAGTTATAGCAGTTTCTTTAGTTGGTATATCTTTTTTAAATGTTAAATCTGCATTTATTACTATTTGAATACCCTGTTCTAATGTTGTTCTGAAATCTATTTGTTCTCCTTCTAGGTTAACTGTTATTATTTTAGTTTCAGGATTATATATTGACTCTTTAATATTTAATCCTTCTCCATATAATATGTTAAATGATTGAATATCAATTTGTTGTAATTCTTCTGGTAATCTAATTTCTATGTGTGGATTTTTCCATAAATCATATTGCTCACTATCAGCTTTTAATACAGCTAATATTTGAATATTCTCATTTTTGTTTAATGTAGAAAAATTAGTATTGCTTATTTCTAAGCTTGCTTCAGTATGTGTATCTTTTAATTCATTTTTACTATCAAATGCTGTTTGTTTTTCTCCTACTGACATTATTTTTGTATTTAGTAGATTTGTGAAATTTTTTAGTTGTTCTTTACTATATCCAGTATTTCCTTTTATGTATTTGTTCATTTCAATTTTTAAAGTTCCTAAATTGGTTGGTTGACTAAATAATATTTCTATGTTTTCGATATTTTTTTCCTCTAAAGATACTTCTATTTCTCCATTTTCATTCCAAGTGCTGTCTTTAGTTATTTCTGTTATGGTTTGATTTCCATTTTCTGATACAGTAATATGAAAATCTTCTCCTAATACGCTTTTTAAATTTTCTTTATTAAATTTAATATTTCTTATGTTTGTACTATTATTAGAACTATTTTGTGTTCCGTTTTGTGCAATAAAATAATCTTTCATTTGATTTATTTTTATTTCATTTGTTTTTTCAATACTTGAAACTTCAATTTCTATTTTTTCTTGATAATTAGTATCTCTATTTAATCCTGCATATAAATATCCTTTATACATATAATCTGTAGTTTCATTTTTGATTGAAACTGCATTATCTGTTTTATGAATTTCTACTTGTTTATTATCCTGTTTTTCTATTATTTCGTCTGATAAAAGCGAAATTTTTAATTTACTATTTAAAGATAATATTAGTGTTTCGTTCTGCATTTTTATAGGATATTTATAAATAATTTTGTATTCATCTTGTTCTTGATGATTTGTTTGTTGGTTTTTGATTGTTAGAGTCTTTTTAGTTTCATCATATACGTATTTGTCTTGTGATAGTTTTTCTCCATTTAATAGAATATTAATTTCTTTTGGTAATGCGTTTTGTACTTCTTGAACTTCAATTTCAAATACTTTTCCTTGTACTAATTTATTATTTATAATTTGCGTATTTATTGTTTGCTGAATTAGTGTGCTATTTTCTTCTAATGCAATATATTTATCAATACCTTGGTTTATTGATATTTGCTGTTCTTCTGCCCACGTTAATCGAACTGTTTTTTCTCCTATTACTTCTTTTTCTCTATTTTCTGTATTCTGATATGTTCCTGTAAATATAGCTTTTATTTCTTGTGAAAGATATTCTTTATTTATTGTTTCTGTTTCTTTAAATGTAATAGGTATTTCAAGTTCAACTTGATTTCCAGCTATCATTTGATTAAATTCAATTTCATTATTTTGAGTATCAATATTTTTTACATATTGATTTTTAATTTCTTGTAAATTAAAATTAGTATTTTCTAATTTAATTTTTCCATCTTTAAATGAGCCTGCTTCTTTAATATTAAGATTAATAAACAGGTTCGTTCCTTGCTGAATTAATGCTTCTTTATTATAAGTATTTTTTTCATCCTCTTTAAAATAAATATCAAATTCTACATTTTCTATATTAGTTGTAGAATTTTGATTTTCTAAAGCTTCCACTATTCCAATCGCAATATTTTTTCCTAATACAATAAAATCTAGCATAGATATTGCTATAATTAAACTTAATACTAAAATTATTTTACAGATTTTTTTCTTCATGATATTCCTCCTAAATATATAAATTTTTCTTCCCTTTAATGTTACTATTTTCAGAATTATAAATCAATACCATTTTATTTCCAATAGAAAAATCAAATTGCCTATATACTACGGAAAGTTATTATTAATGAATGTTTTCATATGGTTTACATTTTTATTACATTTTTGTAATGTAAAAAGTTGCGTTTCTAACATTTTTACTTTCCCTTACGGAAATTATAAGTATTTGGTAAATTTGACTAAAATATTATTTTTTTAGACATTTTTACACTATAATCATCTTAAATTATACACTATTTTTCAAACATTTTCAATAGTTTTATGATAAAAAATAACTTTTTATGTCAATTTTTTTATCTTTAACTAATCTAATTGTTTTGTTGTAAACTTTTTTATCTTTTTTCATATAAATAGTAAGAGGTGATTTTATTGGATAATATGAATTTTGATGCTAATACTTTGAATAAATTAAAGGATATGATGGATAAGGGGCAGTTAAATGATGTTATTTCGCAAATCCCCCCTGATATGATACAAAATTTTTCTTCGATGATGAATAAACAAAATGGTACTAATTCTAGTACACAAACCAAATTTCAAACACAAAACTATGCTAAAACAGGACCTAAAGCACAGAATCAGACTCAGAATCAAACTCAAACTCAAACCAACGAATATGCTAATAATTTTGATTTTAGTCAAATTGATATGAATACTATAATGAAAATGAAATCTGTTATGGAGAAGTTGAATAATTCAAATGACCCTAGATCTAATTTGTTATATTCTTTAAAGCCTTATTTACGTGAAGAAAAAAAAGAAAAGTTAGACCAATATGCTAACTTATTAAATGTTGCTAAAATTGCCGATATTTTAAAAGATACTGATAAGGAGAGTCCTAAATAATGTTTCATTATTCTGCAGAAACCAAGTCACAAAATTTTGAGCAATCTAATGTTAGATTGTCAAAAGAAAAAATATCACCTACATATCATTCCTTTGGACCAATTCAATTCAATATTCCTATTTTTAACGGTGTTGAAAACCCTATTTTTGAAATATTGGGTATGGAATTATATTTAGATGATATTCTTATTATTAGTTTGATATTTTTTTTGTATAAAGAAGGCGTTAAAGATGAAATGCTATTTATTATTTTGATTATGTTGTTACTTAATTAACTCCTTAAAATTATTCTATTATAATTTTATCGTCTAATATACTAACACAAGCTTGTTTGTGCATTGGCTCTTCATCTCGGTCTATTTCTTTTACCACGTTTGCAATTCTAATTTGTACTGTGTCTATTAGTCCAGCAGCAATTACAGCTTGTTTATTCCCCTTTGCACCTGCATGTGCTAGTCCTCTTAAAGCACCTAGTATAATTATGTGATCAGATGCTATTACTTCTGCACCTGAATTTACGTCTCCTATTATTACTAAACTACCTTCAGATTCTAATTTTTGCCCAGAACGTAAAGAACCTCTATGGAATTTTGTTTCAGATATTGCTATTTCTTTTTCAAATGTTTTTCTTATGCTGTGCAATCCTAAGCTTTTTGGCATGTCGAAATCAATTTCTACATCTATTACCTCTTTAATAGTTTTTTGTATTTCATCAATTTCTTTGTTTTTTAAAATTTTTCCTGAAACTAAAATTGGTGTTTTTTCGTTTTTATATAGCTTTTTTAATTCTGGTAATTTCTTTTTTAAATTTTCAATTATCTCTGTATAACCCGCTTCTTCATTTAGTTTTATAACAATTTGATCTTTTTTTAGATTAATACTAACACAATTTTTCATTTTTACATCCTTCCTTATCTCATTATTTCTATATATGGAGTAGCGCTCATGTCTTCTTCTATATTTTGTGTATTCATTCCAAAATATTCTGCCATTATGTCTCTTACTACTTCTGCTGTATAGTTTCCATGACCTCCGTTTTCTACCATTACTACTATTGCTATTTCTGGATTTTCAAATGGAGCAAATCCCACAAACCAAGCATGAACTTGATTGTTTGGGGCTTCTGCTGAACCTGTTTTACCACCTACACTAATGTTGAAATCACGGAAACGAACGTAAGCTGTTCCTCCTGTATCACTAGTAACAGATTGCATTCCTCTTAATACTGCTTTTAAATAATCTTGGTTAATTGATAAATCTTCTGTTTGGTCATCTTCTAGTCCTAATTTTTGTTTTACAAATTGATTTATTTCTTCTCTTGATGCTTCTGATCCATTGGCATTTCTAATTGTTTTTACAATACTTACATCTATCTTTTTTCCACCATTTGCAAGCATACTAATATATCTTGCCATTTGTAATGGACTGAACTCGTTATCACTTTGCCCAATTGCTGCTTGAAGAGTGTTTCCTGGACTCCAATATGGCTCATTTGGGTGCAAACTAGGTCTAGTTTCTTTACTTGCTAAAACTCCTGGTGTTTCGCTTTGTAATTCAATTCCTGTTTTTGAGCCTAAACCAAAATATTTTGCATATTTTACTAAGTTGTCTATTCCCATTCTGTTTGAAGTTTCGTAAAAGAAATAGTTACATGATTTTTCTATTGCTCCAGATACGTCTAAATATCCATGTCCTCTATGATAGTCTGTATAAAACCAACATCTTGGTTGATAGTCCCTATAACGTGTGTAAATACCTGTGTCATTAATTTTTGTTTTTAAATCAATTACTCCTGTTTCTAGTCCTGCTATTGCTGTTACCATTTTAAAGGTTGAACCTGGTGAATATGAGTTTTGAATTGCTTTATTTACAAGCGGTTTAGCTGGGTTGTTAGTGTAATTATTCCAAGCATCTGTACTTATGCCTCCCACAAAGTCTGCTGGATTATAGTCTGGATAGCTTGCCATAGCTAGGACTTCCCCTGAGTTTACATTCATGACTACACATGCGCCTGCTTTTGCATCATAACTTTTTCCAAAACCACCTGAAGATATTTTTTGTATGTTGCTTGCTAATGCATTTTCTGCTATTTTCTGCAAATTAGCATCTATTGTAAGTACAATATCTGAACCAGCTATTGCCTCTTCTGAAACATATTCAGCTGTTGTTGTTCCATCTACTGCCATATCTATTTGCTTTGTACCATTTTTTCCTTTTAGATATTCTTCAAATACATACTCTATACCTGTTTTTCCTATTATGTCATTACTATTATAATAATTTTTTCTAGCTTCATATTCTTCACTACTGATTTTCCCTGCATATCCTAATATATGTGATGCTAAGTTTCCAGATGTATATTCTCTAACAGGTTGTACTACTATGTTTATTCCTGCAAATTTTGCGGAATTTTCACTAAATTCTGCTACTGCTTCTCGTGGAATATTTTCTGAAATTGTTACTGATCTAGTGCTACTGTACCCTTTTTGTGAGATTAAGTAACGTATGACTATGATTTTTCTTATTTCTTGTATATTATTTGTATTTTGTATTTTATATTTTTCTTGAAATTTATAAAATGCTTGCTCTGCTGATATACCTTCTTCTAGGTTATTGTCTTTTTTCCATTTAGCTAATGTTTCATCTGCTATTGTGAAGTTAAATGGGTCTAGTGTTATTGGAAATGTATCTGAATATGAACATTGATATTTTTCTAATACTTTTATCATGTTTAAAATAGCAATATTTAAGTCGTTTGTATCTACTTTGCTTTTATACATTTCTAACGAAAATTCCATTTTAGAGGTAACAAGTGGTGTTCCTGTTTTGTCTAAAATTGCTCCTCTAGATGCTTCTAATGTACTTTCTCTTGTTAATCTTGTATTTGATTGCTCACGATATTCTGCCCCATGTACTATTTGTAAGTTGAATAGTTGCACTATTAAAACAATTCCTATAATATAAATTAATACTGTTATTATATTGAATCTTAAATTGATATTTACTTTTTTCTTAGAACCCAAATCTTCACCTCCTAGAAATATTGTGTCATTATTTTATTTCCTTTATATTCATTTTCAATTATATATCCAAATTTTCTCATTAATGGATATAAAATTATTGTTAATAATAAATTGAAAATAATTTCAATTGCTAAAATTTTTATAAAATTAAGTATTTCTATATTTGTTGCTAATATAACATAGTTTAAAATATATGATAAAATTTCAAAAATTGCCGTTGCTACTACTGTCATTACCATTATTGTCATTCTACTGTCTTTTGAAAAGTTTTTGTCAAATACAGCAGACAAAAGCCCTATTAATCCTAATGAAACCATATTTATTCCTAATCGCTGTCCAATTACTAAATCTATTACAAACCCTATTACTAATCCATAAACTGTTCCCATTGTTCGATTACTAAACAATCCTATAAATAATACAAAAATAACAAATAAATTTGGCATTATTCCAGCAATATTAAACCAACTGAAAAAGTTTGATTGCAAAATATAGATAAAAATCGCTGTTAATATAAGAACTATATTAATTATTGTTTTTTTCAATTGGTTCACCTCTTTATTATTGATTTGTTATGACTAGTACTGTTCCTAATTTGTCAAAATCAATTGCTGTTTCTACGATTGCATATCTATCTGTTAAATTTTGCGTGTTTGTTACTTTTTTAACAGTCCCTATATGGATTCCTTTTGGATAGATTCCTCCTAACCCTGAAGTTTCTATACTATCTCCTTGTATTATATTACTGTCTGTTGGAATATACATTGCTTTTAAAGATGATTTGTCATCTAGCGTTCCTTTGCACACTATACTGTCTTTTGTTGTACTCATTGAGCAACTTACAGAACTCGCTGTGTCTATTATTGTTTGTACTTTTGCAGTTGTATCGGTAACTGAAATAACATGTCCTACTAAGCCTTGATCTCCAATTACTGTCATTTGCTCTTTTACTCCATCATTTTTTCCTATATTTATTACAATCGTTTTTGAATAGTTACTAATATCTTTATTTATTACATATCCTGGTATGGTTTTATATTCTCCATATTTTTCAGTTAGGTTTAGATATTCTTTTAATGTTTCATTTTGGGTTTTTATATTTTCTAACTCTCTTAGCGCTTGCTCTAGTTCACTATTCTTTTTACTTAATTCCTTATTTTCTTCTTTTAAATTGTTTATGTCTGTAAAAAATGTATTATTTCCACTTAATTTGTTTTTTAAGTATGTTAAGCCATTTTGAATTGGCATAACTAAGTTACTAGCTATATTTTCAAAAAATGAATTATTAGCATCTCCATTAGAAAAAATAACAATAAATATTAAAATTATAATTGTTATTATTATGCCTATTATACCGGCTTTTTTATTTCTATACATTTTTTACTCCTATCTTTATTTTCTTTTTCTACTATTTATTAAAACAGTTTTTAATCTTTCTAAGTCTTCTAGGGTTTTTCCTGTTCCTCTTACAACACAGTCTAATGGCTCTTCTGCTATATAAACTGGCATTCCTGTTTCGACACTTAATAGTTTGTCTAAATTTTTTATAAGTGCACCCCCACCTGCTAATACTATTCCTTTTTCCATTATATCTGATGCAAGTTCTGGCGGTGTTTTTTCTAATGTTAATTTGACAATTTCAACTATTTTATTAATTGAATCTTTCATTGCTACTTCCATTTGGGTAGATGTTATTTTTATATTTCTAGGCAAACCGTCTGTTAAATCTCTTCCTCTTATTTCCATGGTTTTTTCTGTCATTAGTGGCATTGCACATCCTATTTCCATTTTTATTTGTTCTGCTGTTGTTTCTCCAATTGCTAAATTCAATTAACGTTTAATGTAATTTACTATATCTTCGTCTAGTTCATCTCCTGCTATTCTTAGAGAGTGGCTAATAACAATTCCACCTAAAGAAATAACAGCTACTTCTGTGGTTCCTCCTCCTATGTCTACAATTATGTTTCCACTTGGTTCTCCTACATCTAAAGAAGCTCCAATAGCTGCTGCCATAGGTTCTTCTATTAAGTAAACTTCTTTTGCTCCTGCTTGCATTACAGATTCTTCTACTGCTCTTTCTTCTACTTCAGTAATTCCAGATGGTACTCCTACTACTACCCTTGGTCTTCCTACGTTATATCTTTTTGCTACTTTGTTTATTAAGTTTTTTAGCATCAATTGAGTTGCTGTAAAATCTGCTATTACACCATCTTTTAATGGTCTTACTGCTTTTATTTGTTCTGGCGTTCTACCGTAACATTTCTTTGGCTTCATTTCCTGTTGCCACAATTTCTCCAGTTTTTCTGTCTATTGCTACAACAGAAGGTTCTTTTAAAATTATTCCCTTTCCTTTTAACGTTACTAAAATATTTGCTGTTCCTAAGTCAATTCCTATGTCTTTTGACCCAAATGTAAAAAGATTCATTTTTCTTTTCCTTTCTTTCTTTCACTTATCATATTTTAGTCTTTTGTATCTGATATTAGTTCTGAAAAAATGCTTGTATATGTTTTGTTTCCAATTACTAAATGGTCTATTAATTGTATTCCTAACAATTTGGTCACTTCATATAAATAATTGGTAAAGTCAATGTCTTTTTCACTTGGTGTTGCATCTCCACTTGGATGGTTGTGTATTAAGATTATTTTTGGTGCCTTCATTTTTATTGGTTCTTCTAAAATGTCTTTAATACTTATGTTTGCAAAGTTAGTTCCACCCATTGCGACATCTTTTATTTTAAGTATTTCATTTTTATTATTTAATATAGCAATTTTTGCTATTTCTTGTTTTTCAAATCTTAGTTCTTCCATTATTATTTTAGCCAAGTCATTAGGTTGTGTTATTTGTATTTTTTTTAGATTGTTTGGTCTTGTCATTCTGTTTGCTAATTCGCCTACTGCTTTTAGCTGAATAGCTTTTACTCTACCAATTCCATGTATTTGCATTAATTCTTCTATACTTATGTTGCGTAAAAAGTTAATTCCTTCTGATTTTGTGTCTGCTAAATTTAATATTTTTTGTGCTAGTTGTACTGATGTTTCTTGCTTTGTTCCTGTTTTTATTATTATTGCAAGTAACTCAGCATTTGATAGTGTTTTTTCCCCATACCATTCTAATTTTTCATATGGTCTTTCTGATTCTGGTAATTCTTTAATTTTTATTGGCAAATAAACCGTTCCTTTCTTGTTCTAATTGCCCCTTTTTATATTTTTTTGTAAATGAATATTGCAAGTACTATTCCTATTATACTTGATATACTTATCTTAAACATTAATGCAAAAGTGATCTTTACAATGCTTAAATCTAATACTATTGGATTTTCTAATCCAAAACTTTGACTATATGATAACCACCATAGCCAATCTACTTTTGATGCTAGTTCTCCTAGTAATCCCCCTACTACTAAACCTGATAAGATAAATATTAATAATACCCATATGTTTTTTTCTTTTGTTGCCATTTTTTTACCTCCATTTTTTCTTATTTTTCTTCTTTTTTTCTTACGGCTGTTTTGTTTTTATTCTACGCTTGTATTATATATTGAATTAGTAAATTT
Source organism: uncultured Clostridium sp. (assembly GCA_964487865.1). Taxonomy (GTDB): domain Bacteria; phylum Bacillota; class Clostridia; order TANB77; family CAG-508; genus CAG-269. The sequence goes on from CAZASP010000006.1 coordinate 14,363, forward strand.
TTCAAGTAAATTACTATATTTTTTGTATTTAGATAATTTTTATTTACCAAAAATTGTTCCTTCCCATATAATACAATAAGTAGTATAATATAATTAGTAGATGTTAAGGGGGACTTATATTTATGAAAATTGAAAAATTGACAGAAAATAAAATTCGTGTAATTTTAAGTTCAGATGAATTAGGTTGTAATTCTATAAGTGCTCGGTATGATAACAAATGCTATTGAAACACAAGAGATTTTTTCTAATATTTTAAAACAGGCAGAAAAAGAAGTGCAATTTTATACCGATGGTTGTAAGTTACTAATTGAAGCATTTTCCTCTCTAGATGATATGTTTGTTTTTACTATAACAAAATATGTACCAGATAGGGAAACTAAAAAGAAAAAATTAGTTGTAAAACGTAAATCTTTAAAACTTGTAAATCATGAGATTATTTGCCGTTTTGATAATTTTGATACTTTTTGTGAATTTTGCAAACGTATAAATCATTTACATACTTTTGATATTAAAAAATTAACTAAAAATAGTATTTTATATACTTGGAAAGATTTTTATTATTTAGTTTTAAAAAATGTTAATACTGATTATGAAAAGATTGATTTATTCTATTCTGTGTTGTTTGAATTTGGAAAAATTATTTCTGCTTCTAAGCATTTTGAATTTAAATTACTAGAACATGGAAAGGTTATGATAAAGAAAAATGCAATTGATGTTGGTATAAAGTATTTTTCATAAAAAGTTAAGATAAAATAAATCCAGCTTTTTTCTATATAGCTGGATTTATTTTTTAATATAAATATTTTTGAGGATTGTATGCTACTCCATTTACTCTTATTTCCAAGTGTAAATGTGGTCCTGTTGAATTTCCTGTTGAACCTACTGCTGCAATAGTTTGTCCTTGTGATACTTGTGCACCTGCAGATACATATAATTTGCTACAATGTCCATAATAAGTTTGAACACCATTTCCATGTGATATTACTACCATATTACCATAAGAGCCTTTATATCCTGAAAATGTAACTGTTCCTGAAGCTGCTGCAACAATTGGTGTTCCTGCTGATGTTGCTATGTCTAAGCCTGTGTGTGATGATCTTCTTATAGCACTTCCTGCTCCAAATCTTGATGTAATTGTTCCCGATACTGGTTTAATTAATGCAATTCCTAAATTTGCTTTTCCAGATGAAGTAGTTAATGCTGTATTAACACTTCCTGTTGCTGCATATTTAGTTGGACTTTTTTTATCTAATGCTGGTGCCTTTTGAGGTTCCATATATAATTTTGAAATGGCATCTTCAGATGTAATAATTTCTCCAACATTTTGCTCATATTTTTCTACAATTGATATTTTTTCAAGATTTATACTATTTTTTTCTTTTAATCCATTAACGACTTTTTCAGCCTCTTCAAAATTAGAAACATATGCTTTTTCTTCTTGATTTTCTAATACCGCATAATAACGATAATATGTAATACCTTGCTCCTTTACTTTTTCAAAAATTTCGTCATCGTTAGTTACAACATTCTTTTTTAACAAACATAATTTATAACTTGGAAGATTTTCTACTTGTACAAAAGCTACATTATTACTGCCTTCTTCTCCATTTTCAATATAATCATTGATTCTATGTTGTAACTGCGCTTTAGTTGCTGTATATCCTACTTCCTCACCATTAATATAAACACTATATGTTGGTTTATATAAATACGCAATAGCACCTATGATTAAAAAAATTGAAATCATGAAAAGAACTATAAATTTAACACTTCTTTTAGTATGTATTATAATTTTTTTAAACATTTCTAAAACTTATCTCCTTTGTACCCTAATTACTTCTTCTATATAAATTACATTGTAATATTATTGTAATATTTCTTTTTTTGCAAAGAGTTTGCTTACTCATTTTCCATAAGTTTATTTATTTTTTTTCACTTTATCTTATTTTTTTTTCATTTATCTCTTCTTTTCATTTAATGTGCATTAGGGACACATCTTTTTGTCCCATTCTGTGACAGGAACAACTTTGTTCCTGCCCAAAACGGGACAATTTAGTTGCTTAATTCTGTTTTTACTGTGTTGATTTCTGTTGTGGTTGCTTTTTGTGCTGGTACATAATATCCTTTTGTTTGCGCTATTTTGAATAATTCGTATTGGAAGCTTTCGTCGTTATTTCTAATTTGTTGGAAAGTTTGTCTTAGTTGCATGTTTTCTGATTCTGATATTGCTGTTTGATATGCCGTTAAGTCTGCTTTTACACTTCCTAAAATGTCATTTACCATTGTTTTTTCATCCATTTTTCTTTTCCTCCTTTTTGTTTTCTTTTTCTAATTGTTTAAAAATGTCATTAATTTTTGTTTTGTGTTTAATGCATCTTGTGCGGATTTAGCAAATAATTGCTTTATTTGTGGGTCTACTGCTTGTGATGAATAAGTATTTAATTTTTGATAGGCGGTTTCGTGCGCACCTACTAAATGTCTTAAGTGTTGTAATTCGATTTGATTTAAATCTGCCATTTTATTCCTTCCTTTCTTATATATTATTTTTTATTGTTTCCATTTTTTGCTTCTTTATTCATTTTTATAGTTTTTAAAAATAAAAAACACAATTTAAAGTTGTTATCACTTTAAAATTGTGTTTTTTATTTTATTTTTTATTTTTAAATTATTTCTAAGTTAGCATACTTTGCCATTAGTCGTTTATGTCCTGCTTTATCAAAATCAATATCTACTTTTAGGTCTTCTCCTTCTGGCTCGACTAAGTTGATTGTTCCTTCTCCAAATTTTTTATGGAACACTCTTACTCCTACTTCATATTTTGATAAGTCTACTGTTTTTGTATTAGCTGATTTTTTTCCTAAATTATTTAAGAAACTTTCTGCTGTTCTAAATGTAAAGTTATTACTATTTTTTGCTGCTATTGTTGGCTCTTTTTCACTAACTTTATAGCTTTTAAATGTTTCTTCATAACCTTCTAATAAATCTTGTGGTATTTCTTCTAGAAATCTAGAAATAGGGTTGTAACTAGTTGAACCGAATATTGTTCTTTGCCTGCTACATGTCAAGAATAATTTTTCTTTTGCTCTTGTAATTCCTACATAACATAGTCTTCTTTCTTCTTCTAATTCTTTTGGTTCCATCATTGATTGGTATCCTGGAAAAATCCCTTCTTCCATTCCTACTAAGAATACTACTGGAAATTCTAACCCTTTTGCACTATGTAATGTCATAAGTGTTACTGATTCTTCTTCATCTTCCATATTATCCAAATCACTAGATAGGGTTATTCCTTCTAAGAATTCACTTAGCGAGTTTTCAGCAAATTCTTCTTCGAATTCTATGGCAACCGTTAAGAATTCTTCTAAGTTGGCAATTCTGTTTTCTGCTTCTATTGTTTTTTCTTTTTCAAGTGCTTCAGTGTATCCTGTTTTTTTCAAGGTTAATTTAATTAATTCTGATATTGTTAGTTCTTCTTTTTTGCTTTTTAATTCTTCCATGATGTTGATAAATTCTCTAGAGTTTAGGTACACTCTATTTAATCCATATTCATCTGATTTTTTTATAATTTCATACATTGATGTTTCATTTGATATTGCTAATTGTTCTATTTTGTCTAAGCTTGTTTTTCCTATTCCCCTTTTAGGCTCGTTTATTATTCTTTTTAAGCTTAAATTGTCTGAACTATTTTGAATAAGTCTTAGATAAGCAATTATGTCTTTTATTTCTTTTCTTTCATAGAATTTCAAACCGCCAACAATTTTATATGGAATATTTTCTCTCCTTAGAATATCCTCAATTGCTCTAGATTGTGTATTCATTCTGTAAAGTATTGTAAAGTCTGAATATTTATAATATTCTTCTCTTTTTAAACGTTCTATTTGTTCTACTATATATGCACTTTCATCATATTCATTATCTGCCTGATAAAAATTTGGCAAACTTCCCTCATCATTTTGTGTCCATAATTCTTTTTTATATTTTACTTCATTATTTTTTATAACGCTGTTTGCTACTTTCAATATATTTTGCGTACATCTATAATTTTGCTCCAATTTGATTATTTTTGTACCTGGAAAGTCTTTTTCAAAATTTAAAATGTTTGATATGTCTGCCCCTCTAAAAGAATATATACCTTGGTCGTTGTCACCTACTACCGTGATATTTCCATGTTTGGATGCAAATAAAGTTATTAAAGTAAATTGTGCCTTGTTTGTGTCTTGGTATTCATCAACTAAAACATATTTAAACTTGTTTGCATAATATTCTAATATGTCTGGATTTTCTAGCATTATTTTTATTGTATAATTGATGATGTCGTCAAAGTCTATGGCATTATTTTCTTTTAGCCTTTTTTGATATAATGTATATATTTCTGCTATTTTTTCTTTTCTAAAATCACCATTATTTTTGACTGTGTATTGCTCTGGCTCTAACATTTCATTTTTCGCATTGCTTATTTCTGATAATACGCTTCTATCGGTAAATAGTTTGTCGTTTACAGCTAGGTCTTTTAGACATGCTTTGATTAGTGTTCTTTGGTCTGATGTGTCAAATATTATAAATGAACTATCAAATCCAATTCTATCAATAAACCTTCTTAGTATTCTTACACAAATTGAGTGAAAAGTGCCCATCCAAATGTCTTTGGCTGGGTCTCCAATTAAATCTATAATTCTTTCCTTCATTTCATTTGCAGCTTTGTTTGTAAATGTAATTGCTATTATGTCCCATGGTTTAACGTTTTTTTCTCCAATTAAATATGCTGTTTTATGTGTTAATACTTTTGTTTTTCCACTGCCTGCTCCTGCAATTACTAAACATGGTCCTTCCGTATTTACTACTGCTTCATATTGTTTGTTATTTAATCCTTTTAATATATCTTGCATTTATTTTTCCTTTCTTTTTTCAAATATGTGTTTGTATTTTACAAGTGGGAAATATTTCACTATTTTTCTACAATTTTCTTATTACAAAGTTTGCATAAAATTTGTTTAATTCTTATTAAAGATGTTACTTAACTGCACATTATAGTTTTGTTGCAAATATTCCAATTATGAAGCCTATCATGTTTCCGTAATGCTGTCATTCTGCCATGATATAAATTGTTTGATTCTGGTACTAATTCGCCAGATACTATATATAGCATTGCTCCGGCTGCAAAGCTTAGACAAATTGCTATTATTTCCTGTGAGATTGAGCCTATTATTGCTCCGAAAAATGCACCTATTCCTGTTGTGATACCTGATAGTACTACATAGAAGATTACTTTTCCTTTTTGCATTCCTCCTTGTTTCATGGGAACTGCCATTGATATTCCTTCTGGTTGAGGTCAAAGTAGACAGTTATGGTTTTAATAATGTTTAATCGACACTTTTTAAAGATTTTAGTGTTTAGTTTTTATAAATATTTATATGGTATAACTTTATTTTTTTCATCTAAATCAATAATTTTATCATTCATACATATGATTCCGCCTTCTCCAATATTTCCGACTTTTTCTAATACTTTAAAACTAGATATCATATCTTTACTTGGATTTGCAGATTTTTTTATTTCTATTGGATATAGTTTTCCATTTTGCTCTATTATTAGATCTATTTCATTTTTTTCTTTGTCTCGATAAAAATAAATTGGTGGTCTTAATTCACCACTATTATAATAACTTTTTATAATTTCTACTATAACAAAATTTTCAAAGAAATTACCTGCCATATTCCCTGATTCTAATACTTCTTTATTTTTCCATCTTGTCAAATATGAAACTAACCCCGTATCTAAAAAATAAATTTTAGGTGTTTTTACAGTTCTTTTCATTATATTGTTATAATATGGCTCTAATAAATATACAATGTTTGATGATACTAGAATGGATAACCATCTTTGTGCTGTCGGAACAGTTATTCCTACTTCAGTTGCCACATTATTTAAATTTAATAACTGCCCTATTCTACTTGCTAAAGCTGTCATAAATTTTAAAAATGTTAAAGTATCTCCTACTTGCGTTAAATTTCTAACATCTCTTTCTATGTAAGTATTTACATACATTGAATAAAACATCTCAAAATCGCTTTCCTTTTGATATAAGGCTGGCATAGTTCCTTTGTGAATAATATTCCAAATTTCATCATATGAAATATTTGTATCAAATTCTTTTCTTTTTCCAAGATACTCTTCCGTTGGAATAAATGGATCGTTAAAGTCTACTTCTTTAATCTCTCGTAAGCTTAAACCTAAAAGGTTTAGTATTCCAATTCTTCCAGCTAAACTTTCACTTACATTTTTCATTAAATGAAATTGTTGTGACCCAGTTAAGTAAAACATTGCTTTTTTATCACTATTATCGATTGCTATTTTGATATATCTAAGTAAATCAGGTGCATATTGTATTTCATCAATAATAATTGGTGGCTGGTTTGATTTTAAAAATAGACTTGGATCATCGTTGGCTAATTGATTTAATAGCATATCATCTAATGTTATATAATTAATATCAGATTTTATATTTTTTAGCATTGTCGTTTTTCCAACTTGTCTGCTACCTGTAATTAAAATAGCTTTAAACATTTTTTCTTGTTTACTTATAACATTTTCAGCACTTCTTTTTATATATTTCATATTTTCTCCTTTTTGACTGTTTTAATATTTAATATTATTATAGTCGATATACCATTCTTTGTCAATATAATTATTGGAGATTATTTAACTTCTTAAAATTAAATATAATATCTACTTGTTTATTTTGATGTATTTCTATTCTATTTATAAGTAATTTCATTACTTCTGGTGTAGGCTCACTTAATTTTAAAAATTCTTTAACAATTCTTTTAATTTGTTCATCATTTTCTTCTTGTCCATTTTCTTTCTTACTTTTTATATCATCATATTCTTTTTCTTTTTCCTTAAGTTGATTTTGCATTTTATTAAATAATCTATCGTACATTTCTTCATTAATTTTATTTTCTAATTTATCAATATATATTTTATCAATATGATTATTAATTAATTCGATTTCTGCATTTAACTTTTGAAGTATTTTAGAATAGTCATATTTAGACATACTGTTTTTTATATTTAACTCAATCTTTTTATTATTAATACTTAAAAATAAATTTCTTACATATGCTAATACTGTACTTTCTAATTTTTCATAATTAAAGCCATGTGATGTACAAACGCCTAATTTTGAATTTTTACGATAATTATTACATACCATATTTAATCTTCCATTTTTTCTAACTCTAACACCTATCTTATGCTTGCATTCATAACATATCAATAACCCATCTAATAAAAAATGATGTATTTTTTCATTTCTATTATATTTTTGAGTAATTACCATTTTTTGTACAGCATAAAAAATATCTTTATCAATAATTGGTTCATGTGTATTTTCTACAATAACCCATTGTTCTCTAGTATTACTTCTAAGTCTTCTATTTTTATAACTTATTCTACTTCTTTTATTCTGTATTGTATTACCAATATATACCTCATTTTTCAAAATATTTTTTATTGCTTTATTTTCCCAAAATGTTACTTTATTATACCTTAGTCGATTAGCTGTTGGAATTTCATTATCATTTAGATATTTTCTTATTTTTCCTACGTCATTTCCATTAAATGCCATATTAAAAATAGTTTTTACAATTTTCGCTTCTGACTCACAAATTATTAATTTATTTTTATCGTTTGTATCTTTCATATATCCTAATGCCGTTTTTCCGCCTACCCATTTGCCTTGTTTTTGCATTGTATATAATGCTGTCCTAATTTTTTTAGATAAATCTTTGGAATACATATCATTTAAGATTGATTTAAAAGGTGCTATATCGTTGTTGCCATTATTCGCAAAAGTATCTATGCCATCTGTCACAGAAATATATCTAACATTGTTTTCTGGAAACCATTTTTCAACATATTCCCCAGTTTCTATGTAATCACGACCTAAACGAGATAAATCTTTTGTTACCACCATGTTTATTTTTCCAAGTTCTATATCTTTTTTCATTCTTTGAAAATCAGGTCTGTTAAAATTTGTTCCTGTATATCCTGGGTCTTCATAAATATCTATAAGTTGATATCTCCATCCTAACTTTTTTACATATTCTTTCAATAATGTTCTTTGATTTATAATACTTTCACTTTCATCACATTCTTTATCTACATCTTCTCTTGATAATCTTATATAAATAGCAACTTTATATATATTCTTTTCTTTTGCCTCAAGCATTATTTCTCCTTTCTATGCTTGATAAAACAATTTGAATTCAAGTTATATTATATCTAATTTTTTATTTGTTTTTCTCTATAATATCAATTAAAAAATGAGATATTACCTGTTCTATTTCTTCACTGTTTTTATCAAAATACACATTGATTTTAAATGTTTCGTCCATATTTAATCGCATTCCTTTCCAATGCACAAATTTTGATGAATAATTTCTAGATTTTGGATATTATTCAACCTTTCTCCTGTAATTTATAAATATTTATTCAATCTATATGCTAAAAAAAATTTATTATTCACATATAAATTATTTATATTAAATGTTCTGTTTTAATAGATTACTTTCATTTTTTACATTTTTATTTGCACAATAAAAAGTATAGAATATGTTAGAAAGGTCTGATAAATCAGACCTTTCTCTTTATATTATTTTAATAATTTATCCAAAAACTAATTGTTATCTTTAATAATATATTGTGATATGTCGGGTTCCTTAATATCTTCATCAGTAACTTTATCAAATTCATAATAAAATTCTATAATTGGATCAAAAGTACCTTTATTACTCTTTGTTGTTGCTGATGCAGTCCTAATTGGAAGACCAGTTTCTTTATCAATATAAATGCCAGAGTTTACTTCGCTAATTCCTAACATATCAGTTTCTAGTTTAGAAAAATAATAACAATCTCGTCCATTGCATTTTACTGTACTTATAGATGAAAAAATAGTGTTTTTTATAAGCTTTGATATAGTTTTAGAATAAGTACTATATGATTCGCTTAATTTCATTGGCAATAACATTGCTGAATGTCCATCTAATATTGCTATTTTTTCATTATTTAATTCAGTGTAAAGTATTGTTGTGCCATTATCTGAATATTCAATTAATTTAGTATTTTCATTATTTTGATTATCGTAAAAAGTTTGAATATTTTTTTGTTTTTTACCTTTTTTATAAGTTTCCGTTATCAATATTGTAGTTCCTTCATACTGTGATACTCTTACATAATAATTATCGCTATTTATGTTTTTTTCTGCCCTTTTTGAAAGTGTAATTAAAAGATAAGCTTTTCCTACAATAATCAAAATAAATATTAGTATGATAATTAATATTATTGATTTTAAAACTTTCATTTTTTTATTATATTTTTTTAAATAATCAATTTGCTTTTTATTAACTTTATTTGTATTTACATTTATATCTTTTTGTATTTTTTCATAAATATTATTACATTCCTCACATTCTTTTAAATGTTCTTCAATGAATAAATTTGTCTCATCTTTTGTTAATTTTTCAATATAATTTGGTAATAAATCTTGAACAATTTTACAATTTCTTTTCTCTTTCATACTAATCAACCTCCTTTAATTGATTTTTTCCTCTATAAAATGTTACTCTAGCCCATGTTTCTGTTTTATTTAAAATAATTCCTATTTCTTTAAAACTTAACTCACCAGTTATACGCAGATAAATTACTTCTCTTGTTTTTTCATCTAAATTTTGCATTTTTTTGTATAATGAAATTTTTTCATCTTTTAACATAACTTGTTCTTCTAAATTATTTATTGATTGTAAATTAAGTAAATCTTCTTCTTTAGCATCTATCATTTTTTTATTTTTCCTACATTGGTCAATCCAAAGGTTTTTAGCAATTTGACATAGCCATACTGATATTTTACATTCTCCTTTATATGTATTAATTTTTTTTATTGCTTTATAAAAGGTTTCTTGAGTTAAGTCTTCAGATATATGATTATTATGAGTTAAACAGAATAAGTATTTGTATACTATTTCAGAATATTCTTGATATATTTTTTCAATATCCTGCATAACTTTTATCCTCCTTTATTTATATGACGATTGAAATTCAATTTCGTTACAAAATTTATAAAATTTTTTATATCAAAGTGATATTTTATTTTACTATTATAGTTACTAATAAATTACTTTTCACACTAATTATATCATATATCAAAAAAAGATGTATTATTTATATACAATGCCATTAATATATTATAAAATCGAAGCTTTTAATCATATAAAAAGCAAGAAATTGTAAATAATTTCTTGCTTTAGAAATGTAAATTTATCTTACAGCTTTCCATTCATTAGTTATTTCATCCTTTTGTAAAACCAGCTTATATTCTCCGTCTCCTTTATAAAAATAAATTTCACTACAAAATGGATTTAATTCTATTTCATATTCGCTTTTTGCTCCCAATTTGTTGTTTCAATATTTTAAACAAAAAATTATATCATATTTTTAAAAATTATCCCATCCCATTTTTGTGTCTACTTTGGAATATTCCTTCTGGTATGTCATGTAAACAAATTGCTAGTGCTAAGCTTAATCCTAA
>CAZASP010000007.1:0-24461 GCA_964487865.1 uncultured Clostridium sp.
ATTTAATAGTATTATAATATAAAATTATTATAGAAAAAGGCTGAATAGCTACAAATTAAAATATATTATACAAATTGCAAAAAAGTTGATTTTGGAGCATCATATAAGAGGATATAATATCGCTTATATGGTGCTTCTTTTTCATATAAAAAAGTTTAATAAATATTAAATTTTATAGAAACCGAATAGTGAAAAAACAAACTTAAAATCAAAACTAAAAAATACTTGACAAAAACCTACTTTTTTTGATAAAAATAAATAAAGTGAAAAACATCACAAATCTAATTTTAGAAAAGGAGTAGAAATGAAACATTTAATTGATATTAAAGATTTAACAGTAGAAGAAATTGATGAATTAATAAAAGTAGCTAAAGATATCATCGCAAACAAAGAGAAATATTCTCATAAATGTGATGGTAAAAAAATAGCTACTTTATTTTTTGAGCCAAGTACAAGAACAAGACTAAGCTTTGAAGCAGCAATGATAGAATTAGGAGGAAATGTAATAGGATTTTCAGAAGCGTCATCTAGTTCAGTATCAAAAGGAGAAAGTGTAGCAGATACTATAAGAGTAGTAGGAGTATACAGCGATATTATAGCTATGAGGCATCCAAAAGAAGGAGCACCCTTAGTTGCTTCTATGAAATCAATAGTACCTATTATAAATGCAGGAGATGGGGGACACAATCACCCAACACAAACATTAACAGATTTATTAACAATTCATTGTGAAAAAAATAGATTAGATAATTTAACAATTGGTCTTTGTGGAGATTTAAAATTCGGAAGAACAGTACATTCGCTAATTACAGCAATGTCAAGATATAAAAATATAAAATTTGTTTTAATTTCACCTAAAGAACTTGTAATTCCAGAATATATTAAAAGAGATGTACTAGAAAAAAACAACATAGAATATTGCGAAACAAATGATATAGAAGAATACATTGATAAATTAGATGTACTATACATGACTAGAGTACAAAAAGAAAGATTTTTCAATGAAGATGATTATATAAGATTAAAAGATTATTACATTTTAAATAAAGAAAAATTAGTTAATGCAAAAGAAGATTTATGTATTATGCACCCATTACCAAGAGTAAATGAAATTGCAACAGATGTAGATGATGATAAAAGAGCATGTTATTTTAAACAAGCAGAATATGGTAAATACATTAGAATGGCACTAATTTTAAAATTATTGGAGGTTAAATAAATGAATATCGATAGTATAAAGAATGGAATTGTAATAGACCACATTAAAGCTAAAAGGGGAATGGAGATATATGAAGCATTAAACTTAAATAGCTTAGATTGTTCTGTTGCCATTATTACAAATGCTAGAAGTAAAAAAATGGGAAGAAAAGATATTATTAAAATAGACAAAGATATTGAAATTAACATAGACATGATAGGTTTTATAGAGCCAAATGCTACAATTAATATTGTAAAAGATAATAAATTAGTTGACAAATACCAAGTAAAACTACCGGAAACCATTATAAATATTGCAAAATGTCAAAATCCAAGATGTATTACATCAGTTGAAAAAGATTTAGATCAAATTTTTAACTTAACTGATAAAGAAAATCAAGTGTATCGTTGTAAGTATTGTGAAATGAGTTTAAAATAATAGAATAAAAAGGAAATCTCCTAATAAGATATATTAGGAGATTATTACTATTCACATTTAATTATTTAAAGCTTAAGTCATAAAATGAATAATTAGGCATGAATAGTTAAAAAAAATACTTAAAAAACTATACAAAATAGCAAATTCGTTATATAATGTAGGAAATAATCTGAAGGGATGATAAAAATGAAACTAAGAGAAGTTTTAGTAGGTTTAGAAGAATTAAAAGTCAAAGGAGACTTAGATATAGAAATAAAAGGAATAGAAAATAATTCTGAAAAAATAAAAAACGGTTACTTATTTATTGCAATTAAAGGATTTAGTACAGATGGTCACCAATATATTAATTCAGCCATTGAAAATGGAGCAACTGCAGTTATGATAGAAGAAGGTTGTGACTTTAAAAAACTAGCTATACCAGAAAATATTACAATTTTAATGGCAAAAAATACAAGAGAAGCATTAGCAATTAGTTCTGCTAATTTTTATAAAAATCCGTCTAAAAAATTCAAATTGATTGGGGTTACAGGAACAAAAGGTAAAACTACAACTACTTTTATGATAAAAGAAATATTAGAAAAAGCAGGAAAAAAAGTAGGGTTAATTGGAACAATTGCTACATATATAAACAATCAAAAAGTAAAAGATAGTGTTAGAACCACACCAGAAAGCTTAGAATTACAAAGAGATTTTGCAGAAATGGTAAAAGCGGGAGTAGAAGTAGTAGTAATGGAAGTGTCTTCACAAAGTTTGAAATTGCATAGAGTAGATGGCTGTGACTTTGATATTGTGCTATTTACTAATTTTTCAGAAGACCATATAAGCCCAAATGAACATCCAGATATGCAAGATTATTTCCAATCAAAATTAAAATTATTTGAAATGTGTAAAACTGGAATAGTAAATGCAGATGATTTATATGGAAATAAAATTCCTAGACTATTTCCAGATAGTAATATAACAACTTATGGAATCGATAACTTTGCTAATGTTTTGGCAAAAGATATTACAATTACAAATTCTTATGTAGATTTCAAAGTAAAAATCACAGATAGGAATGAAAGAGTAAAAACAGGAATACCTGGAAGATTTAGTGTATATAATTCTTTAGCTGCAATTTGTGTTGCACAGAAATTTGGAATATCTCCAGAAATAGTTAAAGAAGCTTTAGAAGAAGTAAGAGTACCAGGAAGGTCAGAACTTGTAAACAATAAAAAAGAAATACCAATTATGATAGATTATGCTCATTCACCAGAAAGCTTACAAAATATTCTACAAGCAGTAAAAAGTTATACAAGAGGAAAAGTAATTTCTGTATTCGGATGTGGCGGGGATAGAGATTCAGGAAAAAGACCTATAATGGGAGAAATATCGGGAAGAATTGCTGACTTTACTTTTATTACATCTGACAATCCAAGAACAGAAGAGCCAGAAAAAATTACAGAACAAATAGAAGAGGGAATAAAAAAGACAAAAGGGAAATATAAAGTAGTAGTAGATAGAACTGAAGCTATTAAAGAAGCTATACAGATGGCGACCAAAAGAGATATAATTGTTTTAGCGGGTAAAGGACATGAGCCATATCAAGAAATTAATGGTAAAAAATATCCTTATGATGAAAGAATTATAGTTAAGGAAATTATGGATAGTTTATCTTAATTAATACAAAAAGAGAAAGGTTAAAAAAATGAGTATACAAACGAGTTTATTAATCATAACATTTATAATAGCCATTATATTAGGTTTCCTTATCATACCAATTTTAAAGAAATTAAAAGTAGGGCAAATAGAAAGAGATGATGGACCACAATCTCATTTGAAAAAGCAGGGAACACCAACAATGGGTGGAATTATCATAATTCTAGCCATGATTTTAGTAGTAACAGGTACTTATATTTATTTAATAATGCAATCACAAAATGATACAGCAAATAGGCTAATACCTATGTTAATTCTAACATTAGGCTTTGGATTGATAGGATTTATTGATGATTTTAAAAAATTAGTTTTAAAAAATACTAAAGGCTTAAAGCCAAGCTATAAAATGTTAGGTTTATTATTGATATCTGTTATATATGTTATTTATTTGATACAGGGATTTCATTTAGGAACAGATACATATATTCCTATTTTAAAAATATATATTAATATACCAATTTATTTATATATTCCATTTGCAATTATGGTTATTTTAGGAACTACAAATGCAATAAACCTAACAGATGGAATTGATGGGCTTTCTTCTAGTGTTTCTGCAATTATAATTACATGTTTAACAGTAATTGGAATGATAATAGGAACGAGTGAAATATCAATTTTTGGGAGCATTGTTATAGGTGCAGTATTAGGATTTCTAATGTTCAACTTGCATCCAGCTAAAGTATTTATGGGAGATACAGGCTCATTACTACTTGGAGGAGTAATTTCGACAATGGCTCTATACTTAAAAATGCCTATATTATTGTTAATAATTGCATTAATACCTATATTGGAAACAATTTCTGTTATAATTCAAGTAGCTTATTTTAAGAAAACAGGGAAAAGATTTTTCAAAATGGCACCATTACATCACCATTTTGAATTATTAGGGTGGAAGGAAAGCAAAGTAGTTATAATATTTAGTTTAATTACTTTAGTTTTATGTTTTATTGCACTAAAGATGATATAATTTAGGAAGGAAAGAATTTTCATGGCAAAAAGAAAAAAAGAAAAAAGTTTTTCTAGTTTTTTAAATAATCCAATTGATTTTACTTTATTAATTACCATATTGCTATTACTTTCAATAGGTTTAATTATGGTATTATCAGCAAGTTCACCATCTGCCTTAGCAGAAAGTGGTGATAGCTATTCATATTTTTCAAAGCAACTAATATTTGCTATTTTAGGAATAGTTGCTATGCTATTTATTTCAAAAATAGATTATAGATTTTATCAAAAATTTTATAAACATGCATGGTGGATTGCAGTAGCTTTATTAGTATTAGTATTATTAGTAGGAAAGGAAATAAATGGTGCTCAAAGATGGATTTATGTAACAGAAACATTATCTTTTCAACCATCAGAAGTAGTAAAATTATTGATGATTATTTTTTATGCTGGAATTTTAACGAAAAATAGAGATGAATTACCTACTTTTATAAAGGGATTCGGAAAGCACATGTTAATGTTAAGTCCTATTATATTGCTTTTGTTATTAGAGCCACATTTTAGTAGTTCTGTTGTTATAATAGGAATTTGTTCTGTAATGATGATTATGGCTGGTTGCAAACTTTGGCATTTTATTGCTGCTGGTAGTGTAGTAGGAATACCCGCCATTATAGCCTTGGTTATTGTGGAACCATATAGATTACAAAGAGTTTTAACTTTCTTAGACCCATGGAAAGATGCAACTGATACAGGTTGGCAGGTTATACAAAGTTTATATGCAATAGGTTCAGGAGGATTATTTGGAGTAGGATTAGGAGAAAGTAAGCAAAAATTCTTATACATACCAGAACCACATAACGACTTTATTTTTTCAATATTAGGAGAGGAATTAGGTTTTATAGGATGTGCAGTTGTTTTAATATTATTTGCTATATTTATATGGAGAGGTGTTCTAATTGCTATGCGAGCACCAGATATGTTTGGAAGTTTAGTAGCAATAGGAATTACTGCATTAGTTGCAATTCAAGTAATAATTAATGTAGCAGTTGTAACATCTTCAATGCCAGCAACAGGAATGCCATTGCCATTCTTTAGTTACCGGTGGAACGGCCTTATTTATACTCTTATGTGAAATGGGAATTTTATTGAATATTTCTAGAGCAAGTGCAAAACGATGATCTTAAAATTCGGAGGAAAAAATGAAAGTAATAATTGCAGCAGCTGGAACAGCTGGTCATATTAATCCAGGATTAGCAATAGCCAATAAAATAAAGCAGGAGGAAAAAGATTCTAAAATTATATTTATTGGAACAACAAGAGGATTAGAAAATGACTTAGTACCAAGAGCAGGTTATGAGTTAAAAACAATAGATGCTTATGGTTTCAGCAAAAAAATTTCAATAGAAAATTTTAAAAAAATATATAAAACGTGGAAAGGTTTTGGGCAAGCAAAAAAAATTATGCAAGAATTTAAGCCAGATATTGTTATTGGAACAGGTGGATATATATGTGGTGCAACTATTACATCTGCACACAAAATGAATATACCTACAATGATACATGAAAGTAATAGCTTTCCAGGTATAGCTGTAAAAATGTTAGCTAAAAAAACCAATACAATATTAGTTTCTTTTGAAGATGCAATTCCAAGAATAAAAAAAGCACAAAACATTGTTTATACAGGTACACCTGTAAAAATAAAAAAAGTTGATTATAGTATAAATGAAAAAACTGCAATTTTAAAACAGATAGGGTTAAATGGAACAAAACCAATTATTTTAATATCTGGAGGAAGTCAAGGAGCACAAAAAATAAATGAAGCTATTTTAGAAATTGTTAAAAAGAAACTAAATAAAAACTATCAAATGATTTGGGCAACAGGTCCAAAACAATTTGATATTATGAAAGAAGACTTAGAAAATAGTAATATAAATATAAATAATATTGATGGTGTTAAAGTAATGCCATATATTTATAATATGGAAGAAACAATGAACATAGCAGATGTAATGATAGGAAGAGCAGGTGCAATGACGGTAACAGAAATATCAAATTTAGGAAAACCATCAATTCTTGTACCTTTACCAAATGTTAGTCATAACCATCAATATTATAATGCAAAAGTATTAGAAAATGTCGGAGCAGCTAAAATTATATTAAATGAGGAATTAGTAGGAGAAAAATTAAATAAAATAATAGAAGAAATTGTATTAGAACCATCTAAAATGCAAGAAATGGGAAAAAATGCACTTAAGGTTTCAACAAAAGATGCAGAAGAAAAAATTTATCAAGAAATAAGAAAGCTATTAAAATAAGATTAAAAGGGAATGAAAAAAATGTCTAAAAATATACAGTTTAATAGAATTATTTTTATATTATTTTTAATTGTACTAATTATTATTAGTGGATTAGGAGTATTTTTTCTTCATGCAATTTATGATTTAAACCAAACAAATACAGTAGTAAACGATGTAGCTATTCAAGAATTACAAAATAAAACTATAATAGTATTAGGTATAGCATGCGTATTATTTGCTATAATCAGCATACTTTTTGCTGTATATTTATCTAGATTTATAATATATCCAATTAATAAATTAATAGAAAGTGCTGAACAAATAACAGAAGAAGATAAAAACGTAAAAAAATTCTTTAACAAAAAGGACAAAAAACATCAAAACTTTGAAAAACTATTTGGTGCAATGACATCAGAATTAAAAGATAAATTAAGTGAAGTATCTACACAAAAAAATCAAATTGAAACAATATTATTACACATGACAGATGGAATTATAGCATTTAATATGGAAGGCGAAATTATATTAATTAATCCAGCAGCTAAAAAATTCTTAAGCATAAGACCAGAAGATAACACATTTGAAGATATATTTGAAAAATTCAAATTAGATATAAACATGGAAAAAATAATTTATTTAGAAAACTGGACATCAACAGAGCAAAGAATACAGGTAGAAGACAAATATATAAACGTATTTTTTGCACCATTTAAAAATGAAACAGACAGACCAGATGGTGTAATAGCAGTTATACAAGATATAACAGAGCATGTTAAACTAGATAACATGCAAAAAGAATTTGTAGCAGATGTATCACATGAATTAAAAACTCCAATTACATCTATAATGGGATATGCAGATACATTATTAGAAGCAGAATATGATAAAGAAACACAAGAAAAATTCTTAAACGTAATAGCCACAGAAGCAAGAAGAATGGCAAAACTAGTAACAGACTTACTAACCTTATCACGTTATGACAGTAACAATAAAATGACGCAAAAAGAATCATTTGATTTAGGAGATTTGGTAAAAAAATGTCAGGACAAGCTAGCAATAGAAATAAAAAAGAAAAAACACAAAGTAAACTGCTTTGTAACCGCAGATGTTCCACCAGTCTATGCAGACAAATATGACATAGAAAGAGTAGTGCTAAACATCTTAACAAACAGCATAAAATACACAAAAGAAGGCGGAGAAATAAAAATCTATGTAGGATTTGTATACACAGATGCATACATTAAAGTATTTGACAACGGAATAGGCATACCAGAAGATGACCTAAACAGAATATTTGAAAGGTTTTATCGTGTAGACAAAGCACGTACAAGAGAAATGGGAGGAACTGGTTTAGGACTATCCATAGCAAAAGAAATATTAGACAAAAATGGCGGAAGCATTGACATCAAAAGTGTAGTAGGACAAGGCACAGAAGTAGTAATCCGAATACCAACCAAACAATAAAATGTCCTGTTATAGGACAGGCACAAGTTTACACTTTTGGGTTATTTTTGGGACAGGTTAAAAATATCTTTTTTTACCATTGCTAAGTTAGAAAAATTGATGTATAATAGAAAAAGATTAAAATACAGTAGAAAATTAATTGACAAAAGGAGAGATTGAATTGAGCGAGAAAACAAAAGAAATATTAGAATGGGTTTATTGTATAGTTATTGCATTAGCATTAGCTGTATTATTTCGTTATTTTATAGGAACCCCAACCATTGTAAAACAAGTATCCATGAATCCAACACTAGTACAAGATGAAAGATTATGGTTAAATAGATGGGGAAGAACGACAAAAACTTTACCAAAGAGGGGTCAAATTATAACTTTTGAAGAACCAGACAAAATTACTTATTCATCATCTGAAATAGACAAAAGCAATCCTATTGCACAATATCATAAAAAAGGTGCTTTTGAATGGTTTACTAGTGAATTTTTAGAAATAGGAAAAAGAAGTTATATTAAAAGAGTAATTGCTTTGCCAGGTGAATATGTAGAAATTATAGATGGGAAAGTTTATATTAACAACGAAGAATTAGAAGAACCATACTTACAAGAAGGTATTGTAACAGATGTTATAGGAGAGGGTTTTGATAGTTTTAAAGTACCAGAAAATTGCGTTTTTGCAATGGGAGACAATAGAAACCACAGTACAGACTGTAGGTCATTTGGATGTATTCCATTAGAAAAAATTGAAAGCACAGTAGCTATTCGTATATGGCCACTAGATAAATGGGGAAAAATAGAATAGAATTAATAGCAGTTATGAAAAATATAATTATAAAAAAAATAGATTCATATCTGAACAGCAACATATATAAAAGAGGGTAGAGGATGTTTGAAAAAATAATTGGAAATAATCAAATAAAAGAAATACTGCAAAATTCGATTCAAAATGGAGTAATATCCCATAGTTACCTATTTGTGGGAAAACAAGGAATTGGTAAAAAATTATTGGCAAAAGAATTTTCGAAAGAAATTTTAAACATAGAAAAAGAGCAAATAGAAAACAACAATCATCCTGATTTTATATGTATAGAGCCAGATGAAAATAGCATAAAAATTGAGCAAATTAGGTTTTTACAAGGGAAATTGCAAGAAAAACCAATTATATCAAACAAAAAAGTATATATAATAAATGATGCAGAAAAAATGACAACAGAAGCACAAAATTGTTTATTGAAAACATTAGAAGAACCACCATCATTTGTAATAATTATTTTAATTGGAAATAATGAAAACGCATTTTTATCTACAATAAAATCGAGATGTATGATATTACATTTTCAACCTATTGAAGATGAACAAATTAAACAATACTTAGAAAAAAATTATGGAATTACAAAATTAACTCAAAATCAGATAGATATGTTTCAAGGAAGTATAGGAAAAGCGATTTCATTGAAAGACAAAAAAGAAGAATATGAAAATATCGAGAATATAATAGAAAATTTAACTAAAAAAAGTCTGATTAACATTATAAAATTAGCAGAACCAATTTATAAAGCAAAAGAAGAAATATTTGAAATATTAGATTACATAAATATTATATTATACAAACATGCAAAGGAAAATGTGTTATATGCAAATTGCATAAAAATTGTGGAAAACACTAAAAAAAGGTTGAAACAAAATGCAAATTATGATATGTGTATAGATAACTTACTGTTTAATTTATGGGAGGAATTTATTTGAAAAATATAATAGGGGTTAGATTTAAAAAGTTAGGGAAAATATATTTTTTTAATCCAAAAAATATAAAAGTAAGAAAAGGCAATAAAGTAATTGTAGAAACAGCGCAAGGAGAAGAATATGGTGAAGTTATGATTCCAAACCGTTGGGTAGAAGACGATAAAATTGTAACACCTTTGAAAAAAGTAATAAGAATTGCCAATTACAAGGACCACAAACATTTTGAAGAATGTAGAAGAAAAGAAAAAGAAGCATTTGATACATGTCTAAAGAAAATAAAAGAGCATAAATTAGACATGACATTAACAGATGTTGAATATAAATTTGATAACAGCAAAATTTTATTTTATTTTACAGCAGATGGCAGAATAGATTTTAGAGAATTAGTAAAAGACCTAGCTGCTATATATAAAACACGTATAGAACTTAGACAAATAGGAGTAAGAGACGAAGTAAAACGAATTGGAGGAAACGGTGTATGTGGTAGAGAATTATGCTGTTGTTCTTTCTTAAGTGACTTCGAAACTGTTTCAATAAAAATGGCAAAAGAACAAAACATGTCATTAAACCCATCTAAAATCTCAGGAAACTGTGGGAGACTTATGTGTTGTTTAAAATATGAAAGTGACGTTTATGAAGAAAAATTAAAAAGGCTTCCTAATATAGGAGCAATTGTAAGCACAGAAGATGGTGAAGGTGAAGTAGATGGAATTGAAACATTAAAAGAAAGAGTAAAAGTAAAAATAAAAGACGGAGATGGCTATTTATATAAACGATATGATGCAAAAGACATCAAAGTAATTAAAGACGCAACAACAGAGGTAGTAAATGAAGAAGAACTAGAAAACAAAAAAGAACTAGAAGAACTTGAAAGATTAGAAAAAGAAGAAAACGACAATAACAATTAATAAATAAAACATAATAAAAATAGATATAGTTTTAGGAGGTGAAAAAAATGGCATATAAAATTACAGATAAATGTATCTCTTGTGGAGCATGTGCAGCAGAGTGTCCAGTAGGATGTATTTCACAAGGAGATGACAAATTTGTGATAGATGAGTCAGCTTGCATCAGCTGTGGTACTTGTGCAGGGGTTTGTCCAGTAGAAGCACCACAAGAATAATGTGCAGTTTAGAAATATTTAAAGAGGTATAATTAGGGACAGACTTTAATTATACCTCTTTTGTTATATAAAGTCGAATTTTGCGATGAAAAGTTCTTTACAAATGGGAAAAAATGTATTATTATATATAAAGAAGTTAACTTCCTTTAAAAAATTTAATTCAATAAAATTTTTTCAAAAATTATTTCTTAAATTTTCATAATAAATAAAATAATAAAGGAGAGTGATAAGATAAGTACTTTTAGATATAGTACGTTTTATATAAATGTTGTAAGTTTTATTATTTCAATATTTATTTGTTTTTCAATAAATACTTTTAGTTCAAATTTTATGTTTAAAAACCAAAAAGCAGTTTTAAAAGCGGGCTTTACTGTTAATTCAGAAAATTCAGAAAATCTTAAAAATTCAATTTCTGAAGCTACCAATGAAGAAATAGATAATAAAAACGATGAATGGCATTTAGAAATACCTTCGATTAATTTAAATGCAAAAATTGAAGAAGGTACTACAAAAGAAATTATGGATAAATTTATAGGACATTTCGAAGAAAGCCAGTTATGGGTAGGTAATGTATGCTTAGCAGCACATAATAGAGGATATGAAAATAATTATTTTGCTAATTTGAAGAATTTACAAGATGGTGAAATAATTCTTTATTATTATCAAAATTTTTTCCGAGAATATATAGTTGATAAAAACATTATTATAAAAGATACAGATTTATCATATATAGAGGATACAGAAGATAATAGAATTACATTAATTACATGTGTAGAAAATGAGCCAAATTACAGAAGATGTGTACAAGCAATTGAGAGCAATGATAGAAAGGAAGAATGATAATTTGAAAAAAATCAAAAACAAAATGAAAAAATTGTTTATAATTTTAGGGATTTTTTTTATTAATGGTTTAGTATTTATAAATTCCGTTTATGCAAGTTCAATGAGTTCTGCTAACTTGTATTCAATAGAAGATTGTGGACAATTATTAAAATATAAAGGAAACATTATAAAAGTTAGTTATGTGCAATATAGCCATGATGGTGTCGATTATCCAGCCTATTGTATGAATCCGAATAAACCAGGAGTAGAAACTCAAAGCTATAGTGTTTCAGTGCAAGAAGCAGTGAACGATGTAGGTTTATGGAGAAGAGTTATTAATGGATATCCATATAAAACTATAGAAGAATTAGGAGTTGTAAATAAAGAAGAAGCTTTTGTAGCAACAAAACAAGCTATTTATTGCTATTTGTATGGTAATAGTATAGATGATTATGAAGCAATTGGGGAAGCAGGTGAAAGAACCTTAAGAGCCATGCGTATGATTATTGATAATGCAAATAATTCTAAAGAAACTAAATTATCAAGTAGTATAGAAATTCAAGAAATAACAAATGAATGGGTACAAGATAAAATTGATAACCAATATGCATCAAAAACCTATAAAGTAACAGCTAATACTCAACTTAAAGATTATCAAATAACAATAACAAAAGAAAATGGAGAACAGATACAAGGTATTAAAGTTACTAATGAGCAAAATCAAGAAATGACTCAATTTTCTCCAAATGAGAATTTTAAAGTGCTAGTTCCAATTAAAGATATGACAAAAGAAGGATCATTTAAATTAACAGTAAGAGGACAAGTCAAAACAAAACCAGTTTTATATGGAGTTGCACCTGATAGTAGTTATCAAGATTATGCTTTAACAACAGCAAGTTATGAAGATGGAACAGGAGAAAAGACGAGTCAATATCCAGAAAATGAAACTAAGATAATAATAATTAAAGAAGATGAAAAAACCAAAGAAAGGTTAGAAAATACTGAGTTTGAACTACTAAATGAAAATAGACAAGTAGTATATTCAGATTTAAAAACTGATAAAGATGGAAAAATTGAAATAAATCATTTAATACCTGGAAAATATTATTTAAGAGAAACTAAAGCAAAAGAAGGCTATGAAATATATGAAGATTTGATTGAATTGAAAGTCGGTTTACATGAACAATATACAGTAACAGTAAAAAATAATCAAGAGGAGAAACCAAAAATAGAAATAGAGAAAAAACAAAAGAGCAAAACTGTAAGTTCATCTACTGTAAAAAGAGAAAAATTGCCAGTTACTGGTATGTAATAAATTAGAGAGAATGAAATAAAATGCATTCTCTCATTTTTTGATTAGTAATAACAAAAAAAACTAATAAAATTCTAAATTTGTTGAAAAAAAAACAAAAAACGGATATAATAAATACGATACTAAAAAAGGAGTAGATAATAAATGTTATTACAATTAAGTACACTAATTATATTGATTGCGTTAAATGCATTTTTTGCAGCATCAGAAATAGCCTTTATATCTCTAAATGATGCAAAAATTGAAGCACAGGCAAAGGAAGGTAATAAGAAAGCGAAACAAATAGAAAAAATGATAAAAACACCAAGCAAATTCTTAGCCACAATACAAATAGGAATAACTTTAGCAGGATTTTTATCTAGTGCATTTGCATCAGACGCATTTGCTGAAAAATTAGCTCCTATATTACATCAAATATTGCCAATTATCAGCATAGGAGTTTGGGAAAGTATTTCAATAGTTATAATCACAATAATATTATCATTCTTCACTTTAATATTTGGCGAATTAGTTCCAAAAAGATTTGCTATGAAAAATTACGAAAAAATAGCATTTTCTACGATAGGAATAATTAGAACAATTTCAGTTATAGCATCTCCATTTGTAAAATTATTAACAAGTGTTACAAATGCTGTATCGAAAATATTTGGTGTAGGCGAAAATGAAGAAGAATCTGTAACTGAAGAAGAAATAAAGATGATGGTAGATCAAGGAGAAGAAAAAGGAACAATTGAAGAAGAAGAAAAAGAACTAATTAATAATGTATTTGAATTTAATGATATAACAGTATCTGAAATTATGAGACATAGAAAAGATATATTTGCAGTTGATATCAACATTAGCACGGAAGAATTATTGCAAGAATTATCTAAAGAAGAGTATAGATATAGTAGAATTCCGGTTTATGATGAAACAATAGATGAAATAAAGGGAATTTTATATGTAAAAGATTTATTAAAAAATATAAATAAAAAGAATTTTAAAGTAAAAACTGTAGTAAAAGAAGCATATTTTATTTCACAAAATAGATTAATTAATGAGGTATTTAAAGAATTGCAAAGAAATAAGAAACAAATTGCAATTATTTTAGATGAATATGGAGGAACAGCAGGATTAATAACTATGGAAGACATCTTAGAAGAATTAGTAGGAGACATCTTTGATGAATATGACAAAGAAGAGAAAGAATATGAAAAACTAGATGAAAATACTTACTTATTAAGTGGAAGCATGACGATTTATGATGTTAATAAATTACTAGATGCAAATATTCCAGAAGGAGATTATGATACAATATCTGGCTATTTACAAGATGAATTGGGTAGAATTCCTCAAGATAAAGAAACACCAATTATAGAAACAGAACATGTTACTTATAAAATAGAAGAATATGAAGATAAAAGAATAATAAAAGTAAAAGCATGTAAAAACCATAAAGAAGAAACGGAGCCAGAATAAAATTAGAAAGAGGAAAAGTAAAAATGAAAAAGAGAAATATTGTGATAATTATAATAGCTGTATTACTTGTAATAGCTTTATTATCTACATTAGCTTATTACATCATAATAGAAAATGGCAAGAAATATGAAATTGAAGAAGTGAATAACTACAATTACTTTGTTTTAAAAAAGGATAATAGTTATGGCGTTATAAATAGAAATGGCGAAATAGTAGTAACACCTGAATATACAGAAGTAAAAATACCTAATCCAGAAAAAGCAGTATTTGTATGTTATCAAGACGAAAACATAAAAGTTTTTAATGATAAACAAGAAGAATTATTTACACAATACAGCGAGGTAGAACCAATCAGACTACAAGACATAGCAAGTGATTTAATGTATGAAAAAAGTGTATTAAAATATGTTCAAGATAGCAAATATGGTTTGATTGATTTTACAGGTAAACAAATAACAAAACCAATTTATGATGAAATAGATAGTTTATCATATAAAGAAGGAGAATTATTAGTAAAACAAGGAGACTTATATGGCGTAATTAACATTAAAGGAAATGAACTAGTTGAGACAAAATATAACGAAATTGAAGCAGATGAGTATTATACAGAAGAAAATAATTATAAATATGCAGGATATATTATATCAGTTAAAACACAAGAAGGATATAGATATGGTTATATTAATGAAAAAGGAAAACAAATTTTAGAAACAGAATATAATGAAATTTCAAGAGTAAACGAAATTGAAGAAAATGAAAATGCTTATCTTATTTGTGCAAAAAATGGTCAATATGGTGTAATTAAAAATCAAGAAACCATTATAAATAATGAATATCAATCTATTAGTTATGATGAAACTAATAAAGTATTTGTAGTAGAGAAAAGTAAAAAATATGGTATTGCAAATTTAGAAGGAAAAATTATTATTCCAGTGAAATATAATCAAATTGATATTACGGGTGTTTACTTATATGCACAAAATGAGCAGGGAACCACAGTTTATAATAGTGATGGTTCACAAGCTAATGTTGATGTGAACATTGCAATTATTAATACAAGCAATGAAAAATACAAAATAAAAATTAACAATAAAAATGGGACAAAATATGGTGTAATTAATCAAGAAGGAAAGCAGTTAATAAGCGAAAAATATAATTATATAGAATATTTATATGATAATTATTTTATTGTAAGTAACGAAAGCGGAAAATTAGGGATATTAGATGACAAAGAAAAAATAAAAGTGGAAGTTAATAATGATTCACTACAAAAAATTCAAGGAACAGACTTAATACAAACAGTTTCAACAGACAATGGAATAATTAGCATATACAATAGAGCAATGGTAAAAATTTGCGAAATGCAAAATGCTAGTGTAACAGTAACGGATAATTATATAAAAATAGTTAATGAAGCAGAAACTAAATACTTTAGCAAAGAAGGAAAAAAATTACAAAATACTGAGGTTTATCCAAATAATAAATTGTTTGTAAAATCAGAAGGAAATCAATATGGTTTTGTAGATAACAATGGAAATTTAGTTGTACAATGCAAATATGATAAAGCTTATGAATTTAATGAATATGGATTTGCAACTGTAAAAAAAGACGGAAAATGGGGAGTTATTAATGAACAAGGACAAGAAATTGTGGCACCTACTTATGAAATTACAGGGCAAAATGAGCCATCATTTATTGGAAGTTATTATCGCGTGACCTATGGATTTGGAGAATTTTATTATACAGATGATATGTAAAAAGAAAGGTACTATTTTGTACCTTTTTTGTGTTTAAATTCATATATAATAGTGAATACTAATAAAAAATATATTAAACTTTTACAGTAAAACAAATATAATATGGAAAATTTGGCAAGGAGGATATTTGTTGAAAGTAGGAATAGCCTTATCTGGTGGAGGAATTAGAGGAATTGCTCATGCAGGAGTTTTAAAAGCTTTAGAAGATAATCAAATACAAATAGATATTATTGGAGGTACTAGTTCTGGAAGTCTAGTAGCTTCTTTATATGCTATGGGGTATTCTCCTTATTACATATATATTTTATTCAAACGATATGCCAAAGAATTAGTAGAGATTAACTCAGAACCAATAATAACAGGAATTGGAAATTTTATGATGAACAAAAAAGTTTGTGTAGCAGGCTTAAAAACAGGAGAAGACTTAGAAAAAGCTTATGATAAAATAGCAATAAAAAAAGGAATTAAAACAATAGGTGATATTACAAAAATACCATTGGTAATTCCAAGTGTAGATGTTAAAAACTCAAAGGAATATATATTTACAAATAAAATACCATTAAATAGCACAGATAAAACACAATATATTACTGATATTTCAATAGGAAAAGCAGTAAGAGCAAGTAGTAGTTTTCCAGTAATATTTTGTCCATGTAATTTTAAAAAACATAAATTTTTAGATGGTGGTGTGCTTGATAATATTCCTGTGTTAGAAGTAAAAAAACAAGGAGCAGATAAAGTAATAGCTGTTAATTTTAAAGCATATGACATAGACGAAGAAAGTCATATTATGGATATAGTAATGCGAACTTTAGATATTATGGGAAATAAAATATCTGAAGAAAGCTTAGAACAAAGTGATTTTATTTTAACAATAGAAACAGATAAAACGGGATTTTTAGATACCGAGAAATTAGATAAATGTTATCAATATGGATATCAAGCAGCATTACAGAAATTAGAGCAAATAAAAAGCATTTTGTATAAATAAATGCAATATAATTATAAAGACGAAAGGAATGAAAAAAATGAAAATTAGATATTTTGATAATGCTGCTACAACAAGAGTAAAACAAGAAGTTTTAGAAGAAATGTTACCTTATTTTAAAGAAAATTATGGAAATCCATCCTCTCTTTATAGTATTGGAAGAGTTTCAAAAAAAGCTATTGAAGAAGCCAGAAGAAAAGTTGCAAATTTAATAAATGCTAATCCAAACGAGATTTATTTTACAGGCTGTGGTTCTGAAAGTGATAATATGATAATAAAAGGAGTGGCTTATGCTCATAGAAAAACAGGAAGACATATAATAACTTCACAAATTGAACATCCAGCAGTGTTGCATGCATGCCAGACTTTAGAAAGACAAGGATTTGAAGTAACTTATTTGCCAGTAAATCATGAAGGCTTAATTAACACTGAACAATTAAGAAATTCAATAAGAAATGATACAATATTGATTAGTATTATGTTTGCAAATAATGAAATTGGTACAATACAGCCTGTAGAAAATATAGCTAAAATTGCAAGGATGCATAATATTGTATTTCACACAGATAGTGTTCAAGCTTGCGGAAATATTCCAATTGATGTAAAAAAAATGGGGATTGATAGTTTATCATTATCAGGACATAAATTGTATGCACCAAAGGGAATAGGGGCATTATATGTAAGAAGCGGAATAGAGTTTGAAAAAATTTTAGATGGGGGACATCAAGAGAAAGACAAAAGAGCAGGTACAGAAAATGTAGCAGGCATTGTTGGATTAGGAAAAGCATGTGAATTGGCAAATAAAAATTTAAGAGAACATATGAGACATTTAAAAGAATTAAGAGATTATTTTATAGAGCAAGTAACACAAAGAATTGAAGGAGCAGTATTAAATGGAAGTATTGAAAATCGATTACCTGGAAATGCAAATTTTTATTTTCCATCAGTAGATGGTGAGGCTTTGTTGTTAAACTTAGATGCAAAAGGAATTTGTGCATCAGCAGGTTCAGCATGTACTTCAGGAACATCTGCTCCATCACATGTATTAAAAAGTATAGGTTTATCAGACGAATTAGCTCATAGTTCTTTAAGAGTAACCTTTGGAGAAGAAAATACTAAAGAAGATGTTGACTTTTTATTAGAAAATCTTTGCGAAATTATAAACAGATTAAGAAAACAATATTAATTATTTTCTAATAATTGAAGAGCACATTTAATACCATCAACACTAGCAGACATAATTCCACCAGCATAGCCAGCACCCTCTCCACAAGGATACATACCAGAAATGTTAGATAGTAATTTTTCATTACGTATTATTCTTACAGGAGAGGAACTTCTTGTTTCTAC
This sequence comes from uncultured Clostridium sp., assembly GCA_964487865.1. Lineage (GTDB taxonomy): Bacteria > Bacillota > Clostridia > TANB77 > CAG-508 > CAG-269. Next base: position 18,588 of record CAZASP010000007.1, read on the forward strand.
TCCTGTTAAAATGCTGTCAGGATTAGCAAAACCATGAAGTTTATTATCAAAATATTGTATTCCTTGTTTCAAAGTATCTGATACAAAACTAGGCAAAATTTCATTTAAATTGGCTAAAGTAAAGCCAGGTTGATAGGTAGGTTTTACAACTCCAATAGATTCAGATTTTTGATTTTTCAAGAAATCTTCAACTCTTTGAACAGGAGCAAAATAATTATTACCCCCTAAAATAAAAGCTTTTTCTTCTAAAGACTTTTGAAAATAAATTCCAGCTAAAGGAGAATTACTTTCAAAATCTTTTGGTGTAACATTAACTAAAATTGCAGAATTTGCATTTATTCCATCTCTTAAAAAGTTACTCATACCATTAGTTACTACAGTGTTTTCTCCACTAGAAGATGCCATAACTACGCCACCAGGACACATGCAAAAAGTATAACAAGAACGTTCATTATCTGTATGATATGCTAATTTATATTCAGCAGGAGGTAAAGAAAGTTTAGTTATATTACCATATTGTGCTTCATTAATCCATTTTTGTAAATGTTCTATGCGAACACCTACAGAAAAGTTTTTAGCTTCCATTAAAACACCACGTTTATAAAGTGTTTCAAAGGTATCTCTTGAACTATGACCTATAGCTAGAATAACTTGTTGTACTTCAATAGTTTTTTCTATTCCATCATGCCTAATATGGAGGTGTGTAATATGATTATTAGAAATCTCAAAATCAGTAACTTTTGTATCAAAAAGAAAAGTACCACCTTTACTAATAATATATTCTCTTATATTTTTAATAACTGGAATTAATTTATCAGTACCAATATGTGGTTTAGAAAGATATAAAATTTGCTTAGGAGCACCAAAAAGTACAAAAGTCTCTAATACTTTTTGACAAAATGCACTATGAATACCAGTTGTCAATTTACCATCAGAAAATGTACCAGCACCGCCTTCTCCAAATTGAACATTAGACTGGAAATTTAGCTTTCCTGTTTTTAAAAAATTGGACACGCTTTCACTTCGTTTTTCAAGAGGTTGTCCTTGTTCTATAACAATGGGTTTGATTCCATTTTCGACAAAAGTAAAAGCACTAAAAAGTCCTGCAGGACCACTTCCAATAATAATAGGACATGTATTCAAATTTGTTTTTATTTTAATGTTTGGCATTTCAGATTTTTTTACTTTTTCTATTTTTTTATATTTCTTTTCATCTTTTACTTGGATTTCAATAGAATATGTATAATGAACATCCTCTTTTTTTCTTGCATCAATAGATTTTCGTGCAATATGCCAGCTAATAATATCTTCTTTTTTTATAGAGTATTTATTAATTGCCATTTCAAAAACTTCATGTTCAGTTAAATCTTTTCTAATTACTAAGTTATTAATCTTTAACATATTTTACCTCCAGATACAATAATTATAGCATATCTAATAAACTTATGCTAGATTTTATTATTCAGCCATAAATTACTACCAAAAAGTTTAATATATTTTTTCTTCATAACATTCGTGGGGACAGTAAATTATAGACTATTAATAAATTTTATAATTTATTATAAAATTTCCTTTATAATCTATCATTTTTCATGTTATTGGTATATAATAGTTATATGGACACGAAAAAGAAAATTTTAAATAGTATAATAAAAATATTTTGGATATTTGTATTAGGGAGTATATTTGGCTTTGTTTTGGAAACGGTTTATACACTAGTTTTTAAAGGAACTTTATCTATAAGACAAGGCTTAATTTATGGACCATTTATACAAATTTATGGAATTGCTGCTGTAGCATATTGCATTTTAATTTCAAAGATAAAAGACCCTAAAGAAGCATTTTTTTCAGGTATGATTATGGGAGGAGTTCTTGAATATGTTTGCTCTTTTTTACAAGAAATCTTTTTTGGCACTATTTCTTGGGATTATTCAGGTATCTTCTTGAATTTAAATGGAAGAATTTGCTTGTTATATTGCATATATTGGGGTATTATCGCAGTAGTATTTTTAAAAGTTGTTTATCCAATTATTGAAAGGTTGACACCATTAATTGAAAAAAAAGGAGTACGAATTATTACTATATTTGCGGTAATATTTATGGTTTTTGATATTACAATATCTTGTATGGCAGGAAGTCGCCAATTAGAAAGACGAGAAAACATACCAGCTAATAGTCCAATTGATGAATTTTTGGATAAAAATTATCCAGATGAATATTTAGATAAAATCTATAATAATAGAAAAGATGTATAATTTAATAAATAATTTTAAAGTTCTAACACCCTCATATGAAGAATACAATTAAACAAAAGTATTCATATGGGGGTTTGCTTTATGAAGGGTATATCAATTGATGAGCGTGCAATTAGTTTAGCACATTATATTATAGATTCAAAAGATACAGTGAGAGGGGCAGCAAAAAAATTTGGTATTTCTAAATCAACAGTACATACGGAAGTAACACAAAAGAACGGTAGGAAAATTGGACGTGTAGGGGAGGACGACTCTGTCCGCCCGTTTCCAGAAAGTATTGAAATTAAAAGGGTTTTTCTAGCAGAAAAAAATCCAGTTGTGAAGTTAGGATTAATAATAAAATGAAATCATTTAGATATTAAAAAATCTAAATGGTTTTATTTTTTAGAAAACTAATGTAAAAATACAAAAAGTGGCATAAATATTTATTAAATTAATGCAAAAAGTGGCAAAAACAGTCAATAAAAATATGCAAAAAGTGGTAAAAAGCATTGACTATTTTTTAAATTTATGATAATACTATAATAAATGGAGGAAAGAAAAAATGGTAAGATTATTCGAAAAGAAATTATTTGATTGGAAAGAATCAGGTATGGAAAAACCTTTAATGGTAATTCGGAGTAAGGCAAATTGGAAAAACATACACAATTGATAAATTTGGAAAAGAAAATTTTGAAGAATATATATATTTTAATTTAGAAAAAGATGAAGACATAAGAAATATATTTGATAAAACAATTAATGAGGAAAAAATATTAGAAGAACTTGAATTATACATAGGAAAAAAGATAGATTTAGATAAAACATTATTATTTTTTGATGAAGTACAAGTAAGCGAAAATTTTATTGTATCACTTAAATATTTTAATGAATCAGAAAAACCATATAAAATTGTATGTGCAGGTAGTTTATTGCGGAGTAAAAGTAAATAGGTTTAGTAGTTCATTTCCTGTTGGAAAAATAAGAATGGAATATATGTATCCAATGAATTTTGAAGAATTTTTGATGGCAACAGGAGATGAAATGTTATTAAATAAAATTAAGGAATGCTATTCTAAAATGGAAGCAATGCCTTCATTTGCACATGAGCAAGCACTTACATTATATAAGCAATATTTATGTGTAGGAGGAATGCCAGAATCTGTAAAAAATTTTATAGAGAACGATTTGGATATATTAAAATATGATCCTCATATCATATCAAATATTATTGAAATGTATATTGCTGATATGAAAAAATATGTAAAAGGTAATATTGAATCTGTAAAAATTGAAAAAGTATATAAAAATATACCAAGTCAATTAGCAAAAGATAAGAAAACATTTAAGTATAATTTAATAGATGAAGATGGTAGAAAGAGAAAATATGAAACACCAATTGAATGGTTGGTTTCAGCAGGAATGGTTTTAGCAAGTTATAAAATAAAAAAACCAGAAATACCATTAAAAGTTTATATAGATGAAAATATGTTTAAATTATATTTAAGTGATGTAGGATTGCTGACTTCTATATCTGAAATTAAGTATCCAGATATTATGTTAGAAAAATCTTTTGAATATAAAGGTGCAATTACTGAAAATTATATAGCACAAGAGTTCACTGCTAAAGATACATCATTATATTATTGGACATATGGAAGAAATGCAGAAGTGGATTTTATAATTTATAACGAAGATGGAATAATACCTGTAGAAGTAAAAAGTAGTAATAATGTAAGATCTACTAGTTTAAATTCATATATAAGAGAAAATAAGCCTAAATACGGAATTAGAATTTCAAGCAAGAATTTTGGATTTAAAAATAATATAAAATCTGTGCCATTATATGCAACATTTTTAATTTAAATTATATAATATTTGAATAAAATAAAGTTCCATACAGTAGCAACAATTCACAAAAATGTAACATTAAAGAATGGTAAAAGAATTGGACAAGTTATTCCATAAAGTATTGAAATTAAAAGGGTTTTCCTAGCAGAGAAAAATCCAGTGGTGAAGTTAGGGTTGGTAATTAAATAGAATTTGAAATAAAGTAATTCGCAATGATCTATGTAAATTACTTTATTTTTATTACAATATATGATACAATGGGTCTAAATAAAGGAGATGAGATTATGGCAAGTAAACCAATATATAAAATGTATGCAGAGTTACAGGATTATGAACCAAAAATATGGAGAAGATTTCAAGTAATGAATGATATAACAGTAGCAAGATTAGCTTATATATTAATGACACTTTTTGAAATGCAAGGAAGTCATTTGTATTTATTCGAAGTGAATGAATTAAATAATTTCATTATAAATCATTTAGAACATTATAATAAGTATATGAAAAAGTATGATAATGATGAGTTTTTTAAAATTGGACAATATGGATGTATATTTGAAGATGATGATATTATACCTAGATTAGATAAAAAATATAGAGAGTTAAAAGACGCTAAAGATGTCAAACTAAAGCATATATTAGATGAGGAAAATGAAAGAATGGAATTTCAATACGATTTTGGCGATAACTGGAGATTTAATATCATATTAGAAAAAATATTTGAGGATAAAAGCATAAGTGGGAAAGATTTACCAAGAGTAATTGAAGGAGAAGGATTTGGAATAATCGAAAATTGTGGCGGAACAATGGGATTAGAAGATATTAGAGAAGCATTTAAAATAAAAAAAGGCGAAGATTATGAGATGTATTCTAATTGGTTAGGCATAGAAGAATTAGATTTAGAAAAATGTGATTTAGAAGATTTAAATTTTAGACTAAAAAAATTACCTAGAATTTTCAAAGAAAGTTATGAATATGGATTAGAGCCAACAGAATATTCTATTAAAATATTAAATAGAAAATATAAATAATTTATATATTTTGGTAGAAAGTGAGAGAAATTAGATGTTAAAATGCCATATATAACAAAGATAATTCAAAAGAATTCAAGATATATTGGGGAGAAAGAAGAACGAAAGCAAAACAACAAGGAAAAGCAGAAAATTCAAAAACGAATATATGCACAAAACAAAAGAAAAAGAGAAAAACAAGATTATCAAAAATTATTGATACTAATAAATAATGATAACAAGTTTTTATCTACTAAAAAGAAAGTGAGCGATATAAAATATGCAAGTTGGAACAGAAGTGCATACGCCTATGATAATAATACAAATGATTTAGTATTAAAAGATAATATAAATGCTAGTTATAATGTAGCAAAAAGAGTTAGTAATATAGTTAATCTAGATATGATAAAAAGTAATAAAATATTTATATAGTTAGTATGCTTTGATTTAGTCAAAGTATATTTTTTATTTGTAATATTTTTAGAATTTTAATAATAGTAATGAAAAGGAAGTAGGTGAGAATTTTGAAAAAGAGTTTGAATATTACATTTATAAATCCTAATATTGAAGAACAAATAGTACAAGCTATGGCAGGAGTGTTAGCTTATAATTTAGCTGAGAATGATGAAAAGATAAAATTTGATTACAGCAATTCAAATACTAATCAAAATTCTCACAAAGAAATAGAAGATGAACTAGAAATGTGAAAAAATGTAATAAAAGTAGAAATTTTTGAAAACTATTGACTTTTGTTAATAAAATAAGCTATAATGAATATA
>CAZASP010000008.1:0-18759 GCA_964487865.1 uncultured Clostridium sp.
AAATTTCTTTATTTTTCAAGAATACACCAAGTTCCTTTTGCTTCTGGTAAATCTGTAAATGTCATTTTTTCTTTAGTAATTGGATGCTCAATTGTAAGTTCATAAGCCCATAAAGCTATTTGCTTACCTTTTCCTCTTGTTCCATATTTTTGGTCTCCAAAAATGCTATGATTAAAATTAGCTAATTGGACTCTTATTTGATGATGCCTTCCTGTGTGTAAATTGATTTTTAGCAAACTTAAGTCTTTAACCTCGTTATATTTTAGTACTTCATAGTCTAATTTAGCAAGTTTTGCATCTTTCTTGTCTTTATTTACAACTTTACTAGTATTATTCCTTTCGTCTTTGTATAAGTAATCTTCTAAAACTCCTTTTGACTTCTCAACCTTGCCATCTACAACAGCTAAATATTTTTTCTTAAAAACTTTTTCTCTTACTTGATTACTTAATCTAGATGCTGCTTTTGAAGTTTTTGCAAATACCATAACTCCACCAACTGGTCTATCTAATCGATGGACTAACCCTAAATACACATTTCCTGTTTTTTTATATGTTTTTTTTATGTATTGTTTAACTAAACTTAGCATATCCATGTCTTCTGTTTTGTCTTCTTGTGATGGAATATTAGGCTTTTTTTCTACTACAATAATGTGGTTATCTTCAAATAATATTTTTAAATTATCCATGATTAATTTCATTCCTTCTTTGCCTTCGCTCTATTTATCTTTTAATTTTCCCATCTGCCATAAATACCACATGGTAATACTAATTTTGAGTTTTCCATTGGAAGCCCTATTTCTCCACATTCCAAATTTCCTTTGTTTTTTTTGCTAATTGTGATATTTAAAATATTTTGCAATACTGTGCTTGATATTCCTGTTGTGTAAGAGTTAATTAAAAAGAAAATCGCATTTTCTGATAATAATTGTGAGCATAATTCTACTAAACTATAAATATTTTCTTCAAATTGCCATACTTCGCCTTTTGCACCTCGCCCATAAGATGGTGGGTCCATTATAATGGCATCATATTTATTTCCTCGACGAATTTCTCTATTAACAAATTTTACAACATCATCTACAATAAATCTAACTGGTTTGTCTTGCAAGCCAGAAGATGCAACATTTTCCTTTGCCCATGTAGTCATACCTTTTGAACTATCCACATGACATACTGATGCTCCTGCAGATAAACAAGCTACAGTTGCTCCTCCTGTATATGCAAATAAGTTTAAAACTTTTATTTCTCTTTTGGCAGATTTTATTTTATTTATCATCCAATCCCAGTTAACTGCTTGCTCTGGGAAAAGCCCTGTATGTTTAAATCCCATTGGTTTTATGTTGAAAGTTAAATTTTTGTAATGTATTTGCCAATTCTTTGGCATTTTTTTCTTGAATTCCCAAGAGCCACCACCTGTCTTACTTCTGTGATATGTTGCATTTATTTCTTTCCATTTGCTCGGAAAACTTTTGTCTTTCCATATTATTTGTGGATCTGGTCTTTCTAAAATTACATCTCCCCATTTTTCTAGCTTTTGACCATCTGCCATATCTAGTATTTTATATTCTTTCCATTCGTTTGCTATTTTCATATTTTTGCGTAGTAAAATACTACTATTCCTCCTTTTATTCGAATAGTAGTATTATAACACATTTTATTGGTTTTTCCAATAGCCTTTTTACAAACCTCCCAATACCTTAAAAAAATTACATATCATAATAATATCAATAACTGAAAACATACAAAAAGTAATAAGAGAAATTGTCAAAACTTTATTCCTTTTTACCTTTTTATAAAATCTGCTTGTCCAATTTTCTTTTTCTAATTTTAATCTGTTTAATTTAGTATTATATTGAATTTTGAAAAAACCATCTTTTACGTATTCCATATAAATTTCCTCCTTTGTATATATTCTTTATATATATATGCAAAAATTTTTTTAATATTCCAAAAATTTGATATTTTTGTTATTTTATGCTATAATATTTTGGTAACTTGTAGTTTGGGATTTAATCCCTTTGGCTTTTTATTCATGAAAGGAGATTTCAATTATGAAGAAAAAAGCTATACTTGCAACATTTTTAGGCTTAACTTTAACTTTTGTTAGTTTAGAAATTTACTATCAGACTGAGGTTAAGCCAATCCGGGAAAGACTTTATTCTATCATTCCCGGATTAGAAATTATCTCTAAGATACGGACGATACCTAAACATTTAGTATCTGGGTATCAAATAACACAACAGGCGTTGCGAAAAAAGAGATACATAAAATTAGCGAGAGGTTAACCTCTCGCTTTTTTATTTGGTATTTAATTGCGCTATTATTCTTTCTGCAATCTCTTTACTAATGCCTTTAACCTCCATTAATTCTTTTTCACTTGCTTCTTTTATCTTTTCCACACTTCCAAAATGTTTAAGCAATGCTTTTTTCTTTGCTTCCCCTATACCTTTAATATTATCCAAATCTGATTTTGTAATCTCTTTATCTCTAAGTTTTCTATGATAATTAATAGCTGTTTCATGTACTGTATCTTGAAATTTTGTAATTTGATTCATTAAATTTTGTGATATTTTTAATTCTTTTCTTGTTTCGTCCATTAAAGCTCTTGTTTGATGCTTATCATTTTTAACCATACCAAACACTGGTATATCTAAGTTTGGCTTATTTTCTATTTGCATATTTTGTACTTGGTCTTGTACTTTTTTTATGGCATTTTTAATTGCTCTTATTTGTGTGATTCCACCATCTGCAAATATAACATCTGGAAGTTCTCCAAATCCTCCTTTTGGATTTTCAATAGAATGCTTTAACCTTCTAGTAACAACCTCTTCCATGCATCTTGGGTCATCTTGCCCAAATACAGTTTTTATTTTAAATCTTCTAGATAAATTTTTCTTTATAATTCCATCTTGCATTACACACATACCAGCTACTATATATTCTCCAGAAATATTAGAAATATCAAATGTTTCTATCTTTCTTGGTAATTTATCTAAATTTAGTACGTCTTTTAGTTCCATTAAAATTTCACTTTTATCTTTTTCTTTATTATCTAGTGTAACTTTACTGTTACGCTCTGCCATTTCTACAAAACGTAGCTTTTCTCCTTTTTTTGGAGTTTTGATTTCCACTTTTTTTCCTTTTTCTGTGGATAGCCATTGCTCAATAGCTTCTTTATCTTCAATTTCTTCCCTTATCATAATTTTGCTAGGAATATTAGGATTTTCTAAGTAATATTGTTTGATAAATCCAGATAAAATTTCTTTGTCTTCCATGTCTTTTAAGTCTGCATAAAAATAGTGCTCTCTTCCTATCATTTTGCTTCCTCTTACAAAAAATATTTCTATGCATACTTCTAGTTCAGATTTTGCAATACCAATTACATCAATATCATTTTCTGATAAGTTAGACACTTTTTGCTTTTCAGAAATTCTTTGAATTGCTTGTATTTTGTCTCTTAAATAGGCTGCTTTTTCAAAATCTAATTTTTGTGAGGCTTTTTCCATTTGCACCCCTAATTCTTTAAGTACCTTATCTGTTTTTCCTTCTAATAAATCTATAATTTCGTCTATCTGTTTGAGATATTCTTCTTCTGTTATATACCCCATACATGGTGCAAAACATTTGTTAATATGATAATTCAAACATGGTCTAGTTCTCTCTTTTAAATATTTACATTGGCGAATTTTATATTTTTCTTTTATAAAATTAACCATTTCATTAGCTGCACCAGGATTTGCATAAGGTCCAAAATATTTAGAACCATCTTTGATAATCTTTCTTGTTACAAAAACTCCTGGATATTTAGATGCCAAATCAATTTTTATATACGGATAAGTTTTGTCATCTTTTAATAAGACATTAAATTTTGGTTTGTTTTTCTTAATCAAATTACATTCCAAAATTAATGCCTCTGCTTCATTATCAACAACAATATACTCAAAATGGTCAATTAAGCTGACCATTTTTTCTATTCTTGCTGTTTTATTATTTTTTCTAAAGTATTGCCTTACTCTATTTTTGAGAGATATTGCCTTTCCAACATAAATAATGTTATCATCTTTATCTCTCATAACATATACACCTGGTTGGTCTGGCAATTTTTTTAGTTCTTCTTCTATGTTAAACATAGTAACTCCTTAATATGTTTTATTCTATATAACCAATGTATGGTAAATTTCTGTATTTTTCATTGTAATCTAGACCATATCCAACAACAAATTTATCTTCAATGGAAAATCCTATATAATCTACTTTTAATTCCATTACTCGTCTTGATGGTTTTGATAGCATTGTTACAATTTTAATGCTTTTTGGATTTTTTTGTTTAAAGTGTTCTAGTATATAAGTTAAAGTTCTTCCAGTATCTATTATATCTTCTACGATTATTACATTTTTTCCTTCTATTGAAGTTCTAATGTCTTTATTTATTATTACGTTTCCTGTGCTTTCTGTTCCATGATAACTAGATACCTCCATGAAATCCATTTCCACACTTCTTTTTATATTTTTAACTAATTCTGCCATGAATATAACAGATCCTTTTAAAATTCCAACAAATACAATTTCTTCTTCTTTGTAATCTTTTTCAATTTGTTTTGCTAATTCTTCTATTCTTTTTTCTAATTCTGCTTTGTTAATTAGCACGTTTATTTTACTCATATCCATTCCTCTTTTCTCTGAAAGCATATTTTAGCATTTTACTCTTTAGTATGCTTTCATTGTGTTTTATGAATTGTACTTCAAGGTATAATTAGGGTATGTCCTAGAACAGGACAAAATTACACCTCATTGTCGTAGTATTTTGTTCCTAGCATTTTGTCTGGTAAGTATTGTTGTTCTACGTAATGACCTGGATAGTTATGTGGGTATAAATAGCCTTCACTGTATCCTAGTTCTTTCATTTTTTCTATTGGTGCATTTCTTAAATGCATTGGAATTTCTCCTGTGTCTTTTGTTGATACGTCTTCTAATGCTTTGTCTATTGCTAGATAACTAGCATTTGATTTTTTTGAGGTTGCTACATATATTGCTGCTTCTGAAAGTAAGATTCTTGCTTCTGGCATGCCTACCATGTGTATTGCTTGCATTGCACTATTTGCTACTACTAATGCGTTTGGATTTGCCATGCCTACATCTTCTGATGCACATATTACTATTCTTCTTGCTAGAAATAATGGGTCTTCTCCTCCTTGTAATGCTCTAGCTAAATAAAATACAGCTGCATCTGGATCTGAGCCTCTCATCGATTTTATGAAGGCACTTATGTTGTCATAGTGTTCTTCTCCGTTTTTATCGAAAATTGCTTTCTTGTTTTGTATGCTATTTTTTATTACTTCATCTGTTAAATGAATGTAGCCATCTTTTTCCATTGGCGTTGTTAATGTTGCTATTTCTAAACCGTTTAACGCTGTTCTTACATCTCCATTACTTATGATTGCTAATTTTTTTAACGTGCTATCTTCAATTTTTATTTTGTAATCTCCTAATCCATCTTTTCTTTCTAGTGCATTTTTTAAAATCTGATAAATGTTTTCTTCTGTTAATGGATTTAGTTTTATTACCATTGACCTAGATATTAAAGCCTTGTTTACCTCAAAGTATGGATTTTCTGTTGTAGCTCCTATTAATATTACTGTTCCATTTTCTACAAAAGGAAGTAATGCATCTTGTTGTAGTTTGTTAAATCGATGTATTTCATCGATAAATAAGATACTTTTTCCTGTTGGATTTATCATAAAGTTTTTTGTTTCTTCTATTACTTTTTTTATTTCTGCAACACCTGATGTTACAGCATTTATTTTATAGAATTTATATTTTGTGGTTTCACTTATTACTCTTGCTAATGATGTTTTTCCACAGCCTGGAGGACCAAATAGAATAATACTTGATAATCTATCTGCTTTTATAGTACGATATAAAATTTTGTCTTTTCCGAATTACATGTTCTTGTCCAACATACTCTTCTAATGTTTTAGGCATTATTCGGAATGCTAGTGGTTCATTTGTATTCATTGTTGCATATTTCCTTCCACATATTTATATACTTTATTTTCCTAATAAATTTAATCCTTTCTTGATTAATTCTTCTGTTGTTAGGGAATTTTTATCTAATTTTGCAAATGCTTTTTCAATTTCTTTTTTGTTATATCCTAATACTTGTAATGCTGATATCGCTTCTGCTATTTGATTTTTATTTTCAATTTTTTCTTTACTATTTACTTGTTCATTGATTTTTTCAATTTCTTGTTCTTTTGCTATTTTATCTTTTAATTCTAAAATAATCCTTTGGGCTGATTTAGCCCCAATTCCTGGTATTTGTGTTAATGCTTTTACATCTTCTGAAATAACTGCTAATGCAAATTCTGATGGTTCACAAGAAGCTAACATAGTAAGAGCTGTTTTTGCACCTACTCCACTAACACTAATTAGTAATTCAAACATTTTTAATTCTTCTAATGTGTTGAAACCATAAATACTTATATCATCTTCTCTTACACGATAATATGTATGTACCTTAACTGTCTGCCCTATATTTCCTATGTTTTCAATTCCTACTTCTGACATAAATACTTTGTAGCCTAATCCTCCTACATCTATTACTATATATCCTGTCATTTTCATTTCCAAAGTTCCTTTTATATATGCTAACATTATCTTTTTCCTTTCTTTTCTGAGTTGCAACATGCACTTTATCAAAAATATAATTAATAGCTTTATTTTATACATTAAATAAATATGTTGCTTCTAAATCTGCTTCGTGTGTTAATAATGCAATTGGATATTTTGCATAAGTATTGCCAATAGCATTATAGTTTTCTTTTGGCTCTGTGTAGCCCATATGCCAACGAATTGCATATTTTTCTTCTGGTGTTAATTTTATGTATTCTGTTATCATCATTACTGATTTTTCTCCATGTCCATAAGGAATAGTATCATCAACTGTATAATATGGTACCTTTTCCCATACTCCCAAAGCATTTTTGGCATTTCTATAATCTACTTTATAAAAATTGGTTTTACATATATCATGTAATAAAGCAATAATTATAATAGATTCTTCTGGAATATCTATTGGCATAATGCAATTTTCAACTTTATGTTTTAAAATTTCATATACTTTTAAACTATGCTCTACTAGCCCTCCTTCATAATTTCCATGATATCTAGTACTAGCAGGTGCTTCAAAGAAATCAGATTTTTCTAAAAATTCTATTAATTCCCCTATTCCTTCTCTTTTTACTGTTTTTAATATTTCTAAAAATTTTTCTTTCATTTTTCAACCATTACTCCTTAACTTTTTGATTTTTGTAATTATATAAATGTCTATGAAAAAAGTCAATACTTTTTACGAATTTTTGTTCCTTATCTATCCCATTCTTCTCTAGATGCTTCTATATCTCTTATACATTTTTCAATTTCTTCTTTGTCTTCTTTTGAATATATCTTGTCCATTTTTTGTGTACCTATATATCTAAGTATTCTCTTTCCCCAATTACCTTTTTGCTCTATACCTTTTTTAGGTGGATGATGTGTTATTTTAGCAATCTTATCCGGTTCTTCTTTTGCAATTTCCCTTAGTGCTACTATATTTAATTTTCCATCTTGCAAAATTTTATCTTCTTTTTCTATATAAGTTTCTGTATCCATTATAAAAGTTGCTGTTCCATAAGCTGGCAATATTTCATTTTTCTTTTTTTGATACATTTTTTCGACAATAGTTTTTTGTGAATTAGTTAAATTAACAATTAGGTATCCGTCTAAATAATCCTTAGCATAATTTTTATCCAAAGAAGCAAAAAATTTCCAACGTTCATAAGGATCTGTTATACTTTTAGAAATTTTTTCTTTCGTTTCTTTTTTCTCTCCTTGCTGTCTTTTTGATGTATAATCTTCTTCATTTTTTCTTATATTGTCTTCATCAATTTTAATATATTTTATTAATTTATCTCTAGTTTCTTTATCATCTTCAAAAGTGCTATAAATTAAAATTATCTTTTGAATATCATCCATTTCAGAATTTTTTAATATTTTTATTATTTCCTCTTTTTCGCCTGTTTCCCTGTAAATTTTCTTAGCATCATTTGGCTTTAAAATTCCATCTATGGTCAATTCTTGTATTAACCCTTCTTGACCATATGTTTTTAATGCATTTATAGTAATTAAATTATCTCTATATAATCTAATAATATCATCTTGTTTTAATCCTTTTTCTTCTAAAACAATTTCATCTAAATTATCATTTCTAAAAGCTTGATAAAGTAATGTGTATTTTTTATATTCAAGGTCATTTTTTGTTCTTTTAGATTTTTTATAATATTTTATTAATTGTTCCTGTGTTATATTTTCAGCTAATCCTTCATCTAGTTTTTGTAATACATTTAATTTTATTTTTCCTTGTAAATATAATAGTATAATATTTTGTGGCGTAATATTTTTATTGTTATACAATTTAACAATTTGTTCTTCAGGTAATTCAATAGGGTTAGTTGTTAAAACATATTCTATATCTTTATTGTGAATTTTTCCTTCATTAAAAGTTTCTTGTACTAGTTCTTTTTCCCCATAGCTTTCTAGTAGGTATATACTAATTAAATTATCACTATATAAGTTTATTAACATTTCATTGCTTAATTCGTCTTCTAAAAGAGTAATAATTTCTTCTTTATCTTGATTACCACACCAATTATATATTGTTATAAGTCTTTTGTATTCAGCTTGTTTATAGCTTTCACCTTTTATATAAATATCACGATATAATTCTGCTATATAATCTGTTTTGCATAATTCTAATGCTTCTTTTTTTGCTTCGTCAGTGTGAATTTCTTTTTGATTTTGATGTATCATTTCTGCAAATGCTTCAATTTTTTCTTCTCTATTTAATAAGAACCATGTATTTTTGTCATCTAGTTTTATATCTTTTTTATCAATTGGTCTTTTTTGCTTTATTTTTTCTTTTAACAATTCTATATCAATTTTATTTTTTGTAGCAAAATTTTGTAATTGTTCTTGTGTTATTCCTTGCATGCAATATAACTCGACTATTGTATCTTCAGAAACTTCTACTGTTTTTAAAATATTGTCTACATCTTTTTTACTTATTTTTCTTTTTTGAAATAAATAAATCAAATTTTTGTCTATTTTTGCTAATTCCATTATTTCTGCTTTTTTTAGATGTTCTTCATAACCATTTAAATCACTTAATAATCTTTTACCATTTTTTAATTGATTTTCCGGAATATATTCTTTTGTTTTTATATCTATTTGTGATAAAAGTTTTTTAACATCTTCCGTTCCATATGTTGCTTTATCATTTATTCGAATTTTGCCTGAAATATTAATATCTTTTTCTAAATCTGTTAAATTAGCTAAGAATTTCTTTTCTTTTTCTTCTAATTTTTCATTTTTTTCTAGTTTTTGTTGTATCCTATATATATGAAACAATATATAATAGCTTTCTTTTATTACTCCTTTTATTTCTTCTAAAGTTTTTTTAAATTCCAAATTAAAATCTTTTGCTTCTATATCATATGACATTTTTTTTACTACTTTATCTAAATCAGCTACCGTCTTTCCTTCTGAATATTTTGAAATTTGTTCTAAACTATAACCCTGATTATAAAAAGTACTTTCTAATAAACCAGTAAATATCATTTTAGTAATATATGGTTCATCTATCATCTGTTGAAAAACATCATACAATAACATCAGATCTTTTTTTTCAACATCAGGTAATAGTTCTTTTATTTTATCATAGTTATTATTTTCATTTTCTGAAAATTTTCCAAAAACAATTTGTTTAGTATTAACTATTTTTACTTTATCTCCAATTTTATCGTCATCTTTATATGTTATTAGTATGTAAACGTTTTCATCTGGTTTTATAAATCTCTTAGCATATTGAACTGATTTCCTCCATTTTTCTTCTGAGTTATTTTCTCCGCACTTTACAATAACAACTGCCATTAATTTTTTCAAATCAAAAACTCTTGCATTTTTTAATAAAAATTCTTTTGTGTCTCTTGCTGGTTCTATAGTATCAATTTTGTCATATTGAATTGCTTGTATTGTTTCTTCAATTTCTAAATCTACATATGCATTATCTAGAAAATCTTTCATTTCTCTTACTGTCGCCATTTTTACTTCCCCCTATATTATCTTTTCTTGTACAAATTCTATTTCAATATCTTTTAAAATATTTTTATTTATTTTAACAGGTATGCCTTGTATTTCTTTATTATTAATGTTTTCTTTAATCAATAATAATATATTTTCTCCTTGATTGTCTGCTTTTATTTCTTTAATTGCTTCATCAATATTGTTTGCTTCATATACTTCTATTTCAATAAAATTTTCTGCACAATATGTTAAAATTTGTTGCTTTAATTCTTCTAGTTCGTTATTCTCTATATATATAGAAATATTAATTTTTCCACTATATTTTATGTTTTTTACACCATTTTTTAATAACATACTATATAAACTTTTATCTCCTAAGACAATTATGTTTTCACCTGTTGTTTCTAACTTTCTTTGTATTTCTAGTTTGGTTTTAATATTTAATTCTTTCATAATATAGCATATAATTTGAACCAATATCATATTTGTTGCTAACATTGTTTCATTTATACAAATTTTTATGTTTATCTCGTTTATAATAGCTTTTATTGCTAGAATATATGTAATGTATGGATTACCATTATGAACAACCATAACACTTTGGCTTATTTCTTCATTTATATTATATTTTTTGAATTCGTTTGAAATTGCTAAAATTTTTTCTATTTCTATATTCATAGAATAATATTTTTTATCTATTTTATTTGCTTTTTCTAAATTGTTTTTTTGTGCTTTGATTTCGTTTATAAGTTTATTTAAAAACATTTCTTTTTCTTTATTACTTAACATTTTTATTTATCACCTCATATAGTGGCTGTCACAGAAGACAACTGGTGTTTGATTCTTTCTATTGCTTTAATAGAATTTTCTTTTGTTCCAAAAGCCGTTAGTCTAAAATACCCTTCTCCATGTGTACCAAATCCACTTCCTGGTGTTCCAACTATATTGACTTCTTCTAATAATTTATCAAAAAATTTCCAAGATGTCATACCTTCTGGGACCTTTAGCCAAATGTATGGTGAGTTAACACCTCCATATACTGTAAAGCCTACTTCTTCTAGACCTTCTTTGATGATCTTTGCATTTTCTAAGTAAGCTTTAATATTGGTTTGTATTTGTTCTTTGCCTTCTTTTGAATATGTTGCTTCTGCTGCTCTTTGTACTACATAAGATACTCCATTGAATTTAGTGCATGTTCTACGATTCCAAAGTTTGTTTAAACTTACGTCTTTTCCTTCTGTTGTATATCCCTTTAGTGCCTTAGGTATTACTACATATGCACATCTAACTCCTGTAAATCCTGCTGTTTTAGAATAACTTTTAAATTCAATAGCTACTTCATTTGCACCTTCAATTTCATAAATACTATGTGGAATATTATTTTCTGTTATAAAAGCTTCATAGGCAGAATCATAAAGAATAACTGATTTATTTTCTTTCGCATAGTTAACCCATTTTTTCAATTCTTCTTTATTTAATACTGTTCCTGTTGGATTGTTTGGAAAGCATAAGTAAATCATGTCTACTTTTTCTTTTGGTAATTCTGGTATAAAATTATTTTCTGCTGTTATTGGTAAATAAGTTATGCTTCTTCCAGACATTATATTTGTATCAAGATATACTGGATAAACTGGATCTGTTATAGCTACCTTATTATTTGTTGCAAAAATATCTACTATGTTTCCACAATCACATTTTGCACCATCTGATACAAATATCTCGTCTTCTTCTATGTCTATTCCTCTTGTCTTATAGTCATTTTCTACAATGGCTTTTCTTAAAAAGTTATATCCTTGTTCTGGTCCATATCCTTTAAACCCTTCTACTGTTCCTATTTCATCAACTGCTTTGTGCATAGCTTCTAAACAAGTTGGTACAATAGGTTTTGTAACATCTCCTATTCCTAACTTTATAATTTCTTTATCAGGATTTTCTTGTGTGAATTTTGCAACCTTTTTTGCTATGTTTGTAAATAAATAATTATCTTGTAATTCTAAAAAATTTTCATTAATTAAACTCATTTCTTTTTCCTCCTATTACTGTTCAGAATTAATTAATTTACTTTGCTATAAATAATTATATTTTGCCATAACTTTGTGTATTGCAACTTTATTTTAATTCTCCTTCAAAAACGGTTACTGCAGGTCCCGTCATATATACATGATTATCTTCTATATTCCACTCTATTTCTAAAGTTCCTCCGTAAAAGTTCTATAAAGACATGTCTATCTGTTAAATTATTTAAACAACATGCAACCGTTGTTGCACATGCACCTGTTCCACAGGCTAATGTTTCTCCTGCTCCTCTTTCCCAAACTCGCATTTTAATATGTTTTTTATCAATAACTTCTATAAATTCTACATTTGTCTTATTAGGAAAAACAGATGCTGTTTCTAATATTGGACCATATTTTTCTACAGCAAAATTTTTCACATCATTAACCACAGTAATGGCATGAGGGTTTCCCATGGACACACAAGAAAATACAAATTCTTTATCTACAGATTTTACTTTTAAATTTTGTACTGGTTCTTCTACTGACATTACTGGTATTCTTTCTGGGGCTAAAATAGGTTCTCCCATATCTACTCTAACTGTTTCTACTTTATTATCTTTAATATGTAAAATTAGGGTTTTTACTCCCGCTAATGTTTCAATAGTTACTGTTGTTTTATTTGTTAATCCTTTATCATAAACAAATTTTCCAACACAACGTATTCCATTTCCACACATCTCTGCTTCGCTTCCATCTGAGTTAAACATCCTCATTTTGAAATCTGCAATTTCACTTTTACAAATTAAAATTAATCCATCAGACCCTATTCCAAAGTGTCTGTTGCTGACAAATTGAGCTAGAGATGATTCATTTTCTATGGTTTGATGGATAGCATCCATATAAACATAATCATTCCCTAGCCCATGCATTTTTGTAAAGTTCATCATTTTTCACCTCATTAGGTATTAATAAGTAATGAATATAATTATATTTCATTGTTGTTATTCTATCATATGCCTTTTTTTTTGTAAAGAGTATTTTTTTTGCTAATTCTATTCCAAAGTTAAAAAATTTGTTATATAATAAAAACGAAATGAGGTTTGTATGAAATTATTTAAAAGATTATTAATTTTACTTTTATTTCTTTTAGTAATTGGCTCTAGTATATTATTTGTTGTTGGCTATGGCTATTACGCTAATACTTTAAAAGAAAAGCCTCTAATTAGCCGAGTAGAAGAAGTAACTAGTAAAGAAAATTTTATGAAATTTGAAGATTTGCCAGATAATTATATTAATGCTGTTATTAGTGTAGAAGACCACCGCTTTTATGAGCATGGTGCAATTGACCCTATTGGAATTGCTAGGGCTTTGTATACAAATATTCGTGATGGTGAATTTGATGAAGGTGGCAGTACAATTACACAGCAAGTAGCTAAAAATGTTATTTTTAATCAGGACAAGACTATTATTAGAAAATTAGGAGAAATTTTTGCTGCTCATGATTTAGAAAAAAACTATAGTAAAGATGAAATTCTTGCACTGTATGTAAATTCTTCTTATTTTGGTGATGGTTATTATTGTATTTATGATGCAAGCAAAGGTTATTATAATAAAGAACCAAAGGATTTAACTTTAGCAGAAGCTAGTATGCTTGCTGGAGTTCCTAATGCTCCTTCTGTGTATGCTCCTACTGTTAATCCAGATTTGGCTAAAAAACGTCAAAAGCATGTACTTAATAAAATGGTTGAATATGGCTATATTTCGCAAGAAGACGCTAATTCGGCTATTTGATAAATTAGAAATACCCCATTTAGATTTTATAATTTAAATGGGGCTTTTTATTAAATTATTATAATATAACTTCTATTTTGTATACATTTCTACTTCCATCTAATTTTATAGAATTTTCTACTTGATTACCATTTAGTAAAACTTTGCTTACTTCATTTTCTATAATATTTTTACCATTTGGATTTTTCACAACAATGTCATAAACGGTTTCTTTCCACTTATATTTTATCTGATATTCTTTCCATTCTTTTGGAATACATGGTTGTATTGTTAAATATCCTTTTTCTACTTTTAATCCTAATAAGTCTTCAATTCCTGCTTTGTAATACCAACTAGCTGATCCTGTATACCAAGTCCATCCTCCTCGACCAGCTAGGTTGCCACTTCCATATATGTCTGCTGGTATTACATATGGTTCTACTTTGTATTTGTTACTTGCTTCTTTTGTTCTACTATGCTCTATTGGGTTTATCATACGATATAATTCAAAGGCTTTATCTCCAAATCCAAGCATAGCTTCTGCAATAATTACCCATATGCTACTATGTGTATATTGTCCACCATTTTCTCTTACACCTGGTAGATATGCTTTAATATATCCTGGTTCTAATTTTCCTTTTTCAAAAGGGGGATCTAGCAATTTAATTATGCCATTTTCTTTATCAATTAAATGATGTTCTAAGCTTTCCATAGAAATATATTTTTTATCATTATCACCCATATTGGAAATAACACTCCAGCTTTGTGCAATGCTATCAATTCTACATTCGTCATTTTCCATACTACCTAGTACATTACCATCATCCATAAAAGCTCTTTTATACCATCTGCCATCCCATCCATTTGTATTTAAAGCTTTTTTTAAATTATTTTTTATCTCATCATATTTTTGTACTAATACATTGTCTTTTTGTTCTTCACAAATTGGTATAAAATTTTCTAAAATTAATGCCAAGAAAAATCCAAGCCATACACTTTCACCTTTTCCTTTATTACCAACTGTACTAAATCCGTCATTCCAGTCCCCTGAGCCTATTTTAGGCAAACCATTTTCTCCAAAATTTAAGCTTTTTTCTATTGCTTTAATACAGTGTTCATAAATGCTTCCTTCTTGTTTTGATGGAAAATATTTATCATATCTTTCATCTTGGTTTTCTTCTAAAATTGCTCCTTCTAAATAAGGTGTTTTAACATCTAAAATACTTTTGTCTCCTGTAAATTGAACATATTCTATTACTAAATAAGGAAGCCACAACAAATCGTCTGAAAATCTAGTTCTAATTCCTCTTTGATTTTCTTCATGCCACCAATGCTCAACGTCTCCTTCCATAAATTGATGTTTACTGTGTTTGATAATTTGCTGTTTTATTATTTCAGGTTCTAAATATTTTAACCCTATTGTATCTTGCAATTGGTCTCTAAATCCATAAGCTCCACCAGACTGATAATATCCTGTTCTACTTAGTAATCGACTACTTACTATTTGATAAACTACCCAACCATTTAATAAGATGTTGGTTGATTCTAAAGGTGTATATACTTGCAATTTTCCTAAAAATTCTTTCCAGAAACTTTTAATTGTATTTAATTCTTGTTTGCAATTTGCTATTTTTTGATATTTATAGGCTATGTTTTTACAATCTATTTTGTCTTCTTCTGCTCCGAGAATAATTGATATTTCTTTGTTTTCAAAGCTTTCAAGTTCAATTTCTATTTCATAAGCTACACATGCTTTTTTGCCTAATGCATCTTGATTATTTAATGAAACTTTTTTTAATGCTTGTGGATTTCCAATTCCACCTTCTCCTAAAAAGAAGTTTCTATCTCCTGTATAAGATTTTATTCTTTCACTAGATGATATATATATTTGAGTTTTTTCTATTTCTTCTTTATATAAATTTTTTGCAATTACTACATTACTATTTGAATCCATTTCTACCTGTATATATCCATTAGATTTTATTTCATCTTCGCCAATAACTGGTTTAATATAATAATAAAGCTTTAATTTCTTGCGGTTTGGTGTAGTGTTTTTCAAATTCAAAATTCCAATTTTACAACTATCTTCTTTTGGTACAAATATTTCTAATTCTTGTTCTATATCATCACTTTTGTGAATATATTTACAATATCCAAATCCATAAATTATATTATAGTTTTGATTATCTGGCATAGGATTCAAACCTAAAGACCAAGCTTTTTGATTTTCCATATCTTTTAAATAAATAATTTCAGATGGAATATCATAGCTTGGATTATTTTCCCAACTAGATACACGATTTAATCTGCAGTTTTTATACCAACTATATCCACCCATATTTTCTGTTATAACTGTACCAAATTTTTCATTTGTTAAAATATGACTCCACACTGTTGGTAGTCTATTTTCTTTGCTTATGCGAATCCAATATTCTGCTCCATCACTGGAAAATCCACCATATTCATTATAATATTTTAACTCATCTTGATTTGCTAAAATATCTATATCGTCTTTGCTTTCTTCAACTGTTTGCGTAGGCTGTATTTCTTCTCCAATAGTCTTGTATTCTTCTAAATAATTTTCTTCTAATTCTTTTAAATTGTTTATTAATCCACCTTTATTACTATCTATTGTGATTGTTGCCAAAAATTCTAATAACTCCATGTCTTTTTTTGCAATTTCACCCTTGCTGAGTATAAAAATTCCACCCTTTTGATTTTTTAAATACCCCATGTGTTGATTTAAAATAGAACTTTCAATTTCTTCTCTTAGATAATTTTCATAACTATGTTTTTCTTCATCTAAGATTACAATTTCTGTTTCTATTTTTTTTGCCCTAAAAAATTCATAAGCTTTTAGAATTTCTTGTACTATATATATTTCATTTACATTTCTTACTTTTAATAAAATAATAGGTAAATCACCAGATATTCCATATTTCCATAAATCACTTTGATGATAATTTTCATCTTTTTTGATATTTTTAATTTGTTGCGTTTTTACAGGATTATCAAAAATTATATATGATAATATTTTTTGATAAGCAGCTATTTCATTGCCTTTCATTCTTAAATATCTACTTTCTGCTTCTACTCTTGCTTTTGATAATTCAAATTCTTTTTGTACATTTTGGCTAGATTGATATTTCTTTATATTTTCTTTAACAAGTGTTTCATCTTCATTAACCGCTAATATGAAGTCTAATATAGCTTCATCTTGTGGCTTAACCTTAACTGTTCTTTTTAAAGCTACAATTGGCTCTGTTACTAATCCTGTTTTTTTAGATAACGGTATTGAGTTTTTTACCATATTAGGAATACTTAAATTTCCTCGTCCTATAAATTTTTCTTTGTCAATTTCAAATTCAATATCCCCAATTGTTTCATTATTTGTGGATAAGTTTGCACCCAAATATATTTTTACTTGGTCCAGTTCTCTATTTTTTCTTTCAATTAAAATGCTATTTGTTTCTTCATCCCATTTATTAATTATAAATAAATTATTGAAAACTGGATGTGCATAATCTTGCTCTTTATCCGATAAAACAGGTTCAAAATATGCTGTTATTTCTAAGATTTCTTCATCTTGTCCTTGATTTTCTAATAATATTCTTCTTAACTCAACAGGAGCAGATGAACTCACAGTTGTTTTTATGGTAGTTTTTATATTTCCATTTATAATTTCTTGTTCATCTTTCTCAGGCATAAAACTTATTTGATATTGTTCTTCTTTATTTTCATTAAAACTGTAATAAGAACTTACCACTTTTTTTGTTTTAATGTCCTTTATCATAAAGAAAATACCTTGTGCATAATCATCTGTTGTTTTGAATCTATTAATATAAATATTTTTATATTTACTAACTCCCTCACCTTTTTGGTTCATGCAAACTACATAGTCTTCGTCTGAAATGACATTTCCTATTATTAATCTTTCGTCTAATTTTTTATAGGTTGTTTGAATGTAATTTTCATAATCTTTATATTTTAACTTTTCAACTTTTTCTTTTTTCTCTTTGGTTATAATTGCAGTTTCTGGCATAGTCTCTTGCAATAATATGCTAACACTTTCAATTTCTGGATTTTTCATAAATCTTTTTTGCAAAATATTATTATTAAATAAATTATTTATACTTAATAAAATTAACCCTTGATGATGTGCCATATAAGTTTTTACTACTGCAGAATTTCTTCCTTTTTCTACTCTTTCTGGTGTATAGTCAATAGATTCATAAAATCCGTATTTATCTAACATTCCTTCTT
Source organism: uncultured Clostridium sp. (assembly GCA_964487865.1). Classification (GTDB taxonomy): domain Bacteria; phylum Bacillota; class Clostridia; order TANB77; family CAG-508; genus CAG-269. The sequence goes on from CAZASP010000008.1 coordinate 18,150, forward strand.
GTTCTAATATTTTTAAATTTTTTATTTCTTCTTTTGGTAAATCATTTATTGCTAAAATACTTCCATAACTTGCTACTACCATTTCATCTGCTAACCCTCTTTTTAAACCAAGCCATGGAACTCCAAAGGCTTTATATTGATAATTCGAATGTAAATCCTTTAAATTAAAAGCTGCTTCTGATATACCCCAAGGAATATTCAAGTTTTTACTATATTCAATTTGTGTTTTAATTAAAAACTTACAAGACTCATCTAATAGACTACCCTCATACCTAGGTATATTAATATTTGGCATTAAATACTCAAAAGCAGTACCAGACCATGAAACTAGACCTTTAAACTTGCCTAAAGTTGTAAGTGTTCTACTTAAATGATTCCAATGTCTACTTGGAACATCTTTTTTAGCTATAGCCACCAAACTTGCTTGTCTTGCTTCTGAAGCCAACAAGTCATAATAAGAATCTGTCAATTTATTTTCTTCTATATCAAATCCAATTGAAAAAATCTGTTGTTCATAATTATAAAGTAAACTAAAATCGGCATTATTTATCAATCTTTCAACTATATCTAAAGTTGCCAAAGTGGAAGGTCTTTTTTGGCAACTTTCTTC
>CAZASP010000008.1:18859-23752 GCA_964487865.1 uncultured Clostridium sp.
TTTCAACTATATCTAAAGTTGCCAAAGTGGAAGGTCTTTTTTGGCAACTTTCTTCTAGAAAAGCTTTTACTACATATAGATAACCTACCAAGTTTCCGCTATCTACAGTTGATATATATCTTGGAGTTAGTGGTTCTTTTGTTTTTATGTTGTACCAATTATATAAATGTCCGTTCCATTTTGCTAGTTCATCTATTGTGTTTATTATTTTACTTAACAAATTTATTGCTTGCTCTAGGTCTATGAATTTTAAATCATAAGCTGATATAACTGCTAATAGTGAAAGTCCTATGTTTGTTGATGATGTTCTTGGTATCACCTTTTCTCTTCTGTCTTCTTGGTAATTATCTGGTATTAAGTAATTGTTTTCTTCTGTTAGATAAGTTTCAAAGAATTTCCATGTTCTTTTTGCTATTTCTAAAACATATTCTTTTTCTTCTTTTGATAGTTTTTCTATTGATGCTTCTTTTTTAATTTCTTTACTAATATACCACATTATCATTGGTACAAATATCCAAAACACTCCTAATAAAATGGCAAGGATATTTGCTCGTAATAAACCTAATCCAATGCTTATTACACCTATTAAAGCATTTACTGCCATTTGATTATAATATGAAATTAAGTCTGATTTTGCTTGTTTTTCAGCTTCTTCTGATGTTGTCCATTCTAAAAGATGCTTTTTAGTAATTATAGTTCGATATAAAGTTTTTAATATAGATTTAGCTGATACGTATGCTTTGTATGGTAAACATCCTAATGTTATTATTGCTCGCAAAAATGCACCTTTTAATCCTGAAACTTTAGGTGCAAAAGTTTTTTGCTTTTGTTCTCCTTCTTTTTTAAATACAATAATGTTCAAAAATTCTAGTAAGTAAGGAAAAATACTCACTATCAATATGCTAGCTACACTTAAAAAAATTGTCTTTTCTTCAAGTAATCCAATTATATTACAATAAATTGCAGATATAATTATACTAATTTCTAAAAGGCTTCTTCTTAAGTTATCAAATATTTTATATTTTGAAAGTAAATTAAGAGGACTTTGCATACCTAACCATTTTGTTATTTGCCAATCCCCTCGTATCCATCTAGAAAGTCTATTCATAAAACTATTATATTTTGTTGGATATCCGTCCATTAACACGATATCAGATACTAAACCACATCTTAAATAACATCCTTCTAAAAGATCATGGCTTAATACTGTGTTTTCAGGAATTTGCTTTTCTAATACTTTTTCGTATACTTGCAAGTCATAAATTCCTTTACCTGTGAAAATTCCCTCTCCAAAATTATCTTGATAAGTGTCTGATATTGCATTTGTATAAGAGTCTATTCCTCCGCTTCCAGCAAATATTTTAGTAAATAATGTTTTATAACTTATATCTAGGTTGATACCAATGCGTGGTTGCATAATGCCATAGCCTTCTACTACAATATTTTTTTCGCTGTCTATAATAGGTGTATTTAAAATATGTGCCATACTACCAATTAATTCAAATGCAGAATTTAAAACTAAATCAGTGTCTGCATCTAGCGTAATAATATATTTAATTTTTTCAATTGTTTGGTTTTCTAAAGTATTAATTTGAAATGGATTTTTTATTTTTCCTAATAAATATTGATTAAATTGGGCTAGCATACCTCTTTTGCGTTCCCAACCTAAAAAAGAATTTTCTTTTTCATTCCATACACGTTTTCGATAAATAAAATTGAATATATTTTTCTTATATTTTTCATTTAATTTGCTTGCTAATTTTGTTCCTTCTTCTATTACTTCTTTATCCCATTCTTCTTCTCGTTTATTACTTTCTGAACAGTCTCCTAACAAAGTAAAATAGATATTTTCTGATTTATTTGCCAAATAATAAACTTCTAATTTTCTCATCAGTTCTTGCACTTTTTCTTTTGATTTCAAAATAGTTGGAATTACAACCATAGTTTTATGCTCATCATCAATTCCATTAGAAAAATCTAACTTTGGTATGGTTTTAGGTTTTACAACTTTGCTTAAAATATATTGCACAATTTGTATTGCAATTTCAGAAGATGGTATTAAAAATAATATAAAACTTAAAAAATTCAGTTTTATTAAACTACTAATTCCTAATGAAATCAAAATACTAAGGCAACTTATTCCCAATAAATAAGCTTTTGTTTTATCTTTAGAACTCATCTGTCTGCTTGTTTTATATTGCAACAAGTCATATAATTCATTAATTCCTTTATCAACTAGATAATAACCAATGTGAGATTGCTTTGTGCCAATCTCTTTTTGCTTAGATAATTCTAAAGCTTTTCTGACAATATAAATTTCGGAAATTTTAGTTTTTTTCGAAATTTCTTTAATTTTGTTTCTATAAAATTCTTTTGTTTTATCATCCATTTTCTCATAAACATTACTTGGATCTTGTCTTAAAATTTCTTCAACTCCATTAATTTTTTCGAAAATTTCTAAAAAGTTAATTCTCTGTATTTTCTTTATACTAGTTATGCTGTTTGCAATTGATACTTTTTTTACTGCAATATCGAAGTGTTCCTTTTTTATAATTTCTGATATACTAGTACCACCCATTTCTACAGTTTCTTCTAATACTTTTAGATAACTAAATCCTTTTTTCCCATAACGTTTTAGAATATATGACATATATTCTATAAATGGATATTTCATGTCTTTAAATGCATCTTTTTCTAATTTTTTTAGTTGATTTATTTTAAAACATTGTTCTGATTTGTTTTTGTTTTCTACTAGTCTTTCTACAATATTTTCTGCTTTGTATTTTTGTATTTGACAACTATATATTCTTTCACAAATTTCTCTTATATTCTCTATAATAGCAATTTGAAGAAATATGCCAATGTTCCATATTTCTTCCATACTTAATGTTTTTTTAGTTTGATAACTTATTAAATAATCTTCTAAATCCTGTCTCTCAATTTTATTATCTGTATAAGCTACAATTTCACTAGCTAATACATAAATTCTTGCAAATCCTTTATATGTTCCATTAGCTATTCCAACAAAGTTTGTATATTTTTTTAAGGTTAATTCATTTTGTATTTGTTTAACAGTTTCTTCAATAATATATAAATTATCCAATAACCATTCCCCTGCTGGATGTATGCTAATTCCTAATTTTAGATGTTCGTTTAAAAGTTGATATACCTGTTCTATTACTTTAAAATTTTCTAACATTTGAGGTACTGGATAAGTATCTTTTTGTGATTTATTAACCAAATTATGATTAGAAGCTATTTTTTGCAAATGATTTTTTAATTGATTTTTGTCTAGTAAAGTTCCATTTATTTTTAATATTTTGCTAACTTTCAAAAAAATTCCACTCCTTGTTTAATATGTTTTAAACATATTGTTCGCAAAGAGTGGTAATTTTATGCATTTTTAAATTTTTAATATTTAATTATTTTCCAATTCAATATCATCATTTGATTGCGCTACTTCTTGTTTTGAATTAGATTTATTTTTTGTTTCTTTTATTGCATTTATGAAATTGTTTTTTGCATTTTCACATTGTTTTTCAGTAAATTCTGTTTTTCCTTCTTGTTCAATAATATCAAGTTGCTCCATGTAATCAAACCCTTCGGGAATTATCATATTTAAGTTTTCAAGTGTTGATGTATATTCTTTCATTTCTTCATATTTATCTCCTGGAATTACTTTTATTGCACATTCTTTTCCTTGTTCGTCTTTTCCAACAGTTATACTGTCAATAGTTTCTTTATTCTCGTTTAATTTTACACTATAAACTTCAAGACCTTCATCTGAATTTAGATAAGATTTTCCATCTGCATCTAATACTCTTTCTGTTTCAAGTGGTTCTATACCATGTGTTACTATTGTTCCATCTCCCAATATATATACATAATTTTGGTTATTTTCAACAATTTCAATATCTTCTGCGTTTAAGTCTAATCCTTCAACATATATGTCTTTTAAGTAATTTAAAACATCATCTGAATTTTCTAACTGTGCAATTTCATTTTCTATTGTTAATAATTCATTTGAATCTACTACAATACTATCTTTCCAACTATCTTGCTTTATTTTGCCTTGACTTTCTATTCCATTTGCTTCTTGTTCTATTTTAGCATTGTTATCAACTGCTTTTACATCTTTGTCTGTATTGCAACCTGCTGTTAGCCCAACAGTTGCTACTGTTCCACCTATGGCTAGTCCTTTTCTAAATTTTTTAAAGAATTGTTTTATTTTTTCTATTATACTCATCTTTTTTCCTCCTTAGCATGTTACATTTTTATTATAACATTAGTTTTTTTATTATTCAAGGAGGAATTGAAAATTAGCCAATAATTTTGATATATTAACCATCCTCATGAAAATAATCTAATATTCCGTTATAAATTCCCCATGCTAATTTATTTTGGTATTCATCATTTAACAATTGTTTCTCTTCTTCTGGATTTGACAAAAAGCCACACTCAACAATAGAAATTGGTATTTCAACATGCTTCATAATATAGACTTTATCTAATTTCATAGCTACTCTTTTATTGTCTTTCTGTATAGCATCATTTAAATTGTTTTGTATTTGTTTTGCTAACCTAGTACTTTTTTCATCTCCGTTTTTATAAAAACATTGCCAACCCCAATATTGCTGTTGAGGAATTTTATTTAAGTGTATACTTACAAAAATATCACTACTACTTTCATTTCCTATTTTTACTCTATTACGAATGTCTGAAATTTTCTTTTGTTTTAATGTTTTACTATCTAAATCATAAATTGCTTTTTCGTCTGAACGCGTTAAAATTACGGTACTTCCACTGCTTTCTAATAAATTTTGTAGCTTTAATGCAATTTGCAGATTTGTTTGTGCCTCTGTTGTACCATCACTACTTTCTGCTCCGTTCATC
>CAZASP010000009.1:0-22272 GCA_964487865.1 uncultured Clostridium sp.
TTATTGGTATACTTATCGGTGCAATAATTGCTTGTGCCTTATTGAAAGCAAAGTCTATCGATGTACAAAAAGATGAATAATTCCTATTTTATAGAGGAACATTAAGCACCTCTATAAAAATGTCTGACACTTTTAGCTTGAATAAAAACCACCAGTTAGGCTGGTGGATATTTATTATATTTTCGGTTTTATTATAATTTTTTATTTATATATATTTTAAACTCTAGTTAAATCTAAAATCCAATCAGTCCATCCTCTTATTGTGGAAGCCCTTCTTTTATAAGTGCTTTCACTTTCTATATTATACAAATCACAATGTTTCATTATTTCTATTGTATCAGGAGTTGTAGGTTTGCTTGAATTCTTGAAATATAATCTTAAATAATTATAAAAAGCTTTATGTTTTAATATTAATTTAACAAATTCGAGTTGCCTTTGTTTATATCTTAGATTTAGATTTTTTTTCCCTAATTCAGTTAATTCGAATACTATATTTCCATCATTTTTACTTTTATCTATTAATCCTAGATATCTTGCAGCATCAGTATAGTAATTTGTTTGTCGTTCATCGAATGCATAATTTTCTGTAATTTCACTTTTGGTTTTTGGCTCATCTAATAATAATTCACAAAGGTTGATAACTCTAGCAAAAGAATCTGCTTGTGGAAATGCTATTTCTGGTTCTTCATAAAATTCATTAATATTATTAAATATGTCTTGAATATCTTGTATATCTGTTTCTGTATCCTCTACGCTATATTTTTTACTTTTAACAAGTTTAATAGAACTATAATCTTCATCATTTTCAAATTTATATTCATAAACGCTAAAAATCCCATTTGAATAAACCATATATATAGGTCTAACAGGTTTATTTATTTTACTTTTCCAAAGTCTATATGGATAGTATAATTGTCTAACCATAAAATCATCTGAAATTACATTTTTAGCTTCAACTAATGCTAAGCTATTTATACCCTCAAATCCACCATCTATTTCAATTCTTGAATTTTGAACCGAAACATTAATATATTCCGATTCAGTTTCATTTTTACTAATTTTAAATTCAAAATTACCAGAACCCATTTTTCCACTAATAGTAGGAACAAGGTCTTCTTCATCTAAAAAATTTTCTAATATTTGTGTTATATATGCACAATTAATTGCTAAAGCTTCACTTGTTATATTGTTATAATCTAGACTTTGAATATATTCAGGAAAACTAATTTTAACAATTTCTTCGTCTTCTTTTTCTTCAAATTTCTTATATGTTTGAAATTTTGCAATCATATAGCTATTGCTTGTAATAGGCAATATTGCTAAATTATTATTTTTAAATAATTCTGGCAAATTTGCACTATTATCAAATTTTGTCATTAGTCTAGCTTCTCTAAATTCATTTATTTGTTTAGCAGTTATTTTAAAATACCCATTATTATTAATTTCTTCTAGTATATTATATCTATCAAATAATAATTGCCAAGCTTCTTTGTTAGTTGTACATCTACTCATAATTTCTTATTAACACCTCATTTACATTGCCTCTATTATTTCCATCACTATTAATTGCTCTTTTAGCTTTAATAGTAATAATATTATAGTCTTTATATAATCCTCTAATAAATTCACAGTCCGAATTTGATAATAAAAATTTAGCACCTTTTTTATCAAGTGTATCACAAAGTTTTTTTAATCTTATTTGTTCAGTTTCTCCAAATCCACTTTCATTGTATCCTGTAAAATTGGAAGTTTTTGATATTGGTGCATAAGGAGGGTCAAAATAAACAAAATCACCCTTCTTAGCATTTTTAACTGCCTTTTCAAAATCGCCATTTAAAAATTTAATGTTAGATTCATTAAAATATTTATTTACTGCCCTTAATGTAACTTCATTAACTATATTTGGATTTTTATAATTCCCAAATGGCGAATTAAATTCTCCCACACTATTAACTCTATACAATCCATTGTAACAAGTTTTATTTAAATACATAATTCTAGCAGCTCTTTCTATACCAGTCATTTTATTATATTTTTGAGGTTCTCTATCCAATTCTCTAATTCTATAATAACATTCTGAATTGTTTGAATAAATATTTGTATCAGATAGCTTATCTATTAGTTCCTCAACGTTATTTTGTATTACACTATATAAATTTACTAATTCTTTATTAATATCATTTACTATTACATTTTTGGGTTGAAGTTCAAATAATACTGCCCCACCACCAACAAATGGTTCAAAATATGTATTGAATTTCTTTGGAGAATACTTTTTTATTTCAGGTAATATTTGTCTTTTTCCACCAACCCATTTTACTACAGGTACAACTAATTTATTTGTTTTCTGTATAGCCATTTTGTATCTCCTTTCCATTTCAAAAATTATAATATCACAACTAAAAAAAATAATCAATGTTGTTATCTGAACTTTTGTTTGCATTTTATAACATATTTTTCTAATTGTCAATAATTTTATTTAAAATTCTTCAAATACTTTTTTACACACACAAATCAATGTTTTTTGTACATTTTTGTGGATTTTTAAAAGATTTTTTTCTAGTTTTCAAAATAGTTTGAAATTAAATTTGTAAAGTTGATTCCAATTACATTAACTTTACATTAACATTTATTTTAAAAGTCTTGCAAGTCTTGATATTACTGCATTATAAAGATTTAAAAAACGGAGTATACCTCCATTATGTAATTTAGCTTTTAATATATCCTAATTTAAATACCAAGATGGGATAAGATTATTGAAATTATCAAACCAACCTAGCATAGTTTCAACATAATATTTTTTATCATTTGACCAGCCTTTGTGTATAGGCTCTATTTTTATGAACGTATCGTAATTTCTTATATCTATCATTTTTTAATTCTCCATACAAATTACTATTCTATATGTATAAATTTGATTTCACTATCTCTTAATTTTTTCGCTTTTAATTTATTATATCTAATTACTTTACTTTCTAATAACCAACTATTTGCAGATTCCCATATTGAGAAAGAGCCAATAGTTGAAACAATTTCTAAAGTTATAAGGTTAATCTTATTAGCTAAAACAAGTGAAAATATAATAAATACTATTCCTACTACTAACATTCCTATTTGCTTTGTTCTATTTATTTTTTGTTGTTTATCTATTAACATTAATTGTTCATTACAATATTTTTCAAAAGCTTTTTTAAATTTATCTTCATCTATTTTTGGAGTCGAAATTATCTCAATATCTTCTTTTTCTTTTATAGGAGCAATTGCTTCTTTATTATTTATATATGATATTAAATCTTCGCTTAATGTTTCCTCAAATTTATCAAATGAATTATATAGTTCACTTTCATTATCTATTTTTATTTTCATATATTTACCTCCAAACAAAAAATTACTATTTATTTAATTAAATAATATCATAGATTTATATTTTTATCAATGAAGAAAATTTCATATTGAGTGACCAGTGGCATACCTATGAATATTCTGGCAATTAAGAATTTATAGAGTTTCAAATTGAAACTCTATTTTTTATTAGCAAATTATAAAATTGCTAAAATACAATAAATACTTGGAAATATTCCAATACAACATATATACTGTAAATTTACATAATTTAAAAGAAAAATCTTAAAAAAGTAACTATTTTTATAATATAACATAGAAAAAATAAAAAAGATTTAGTTTTTTACTAAATCTCTTTAAAAAATTTATATTCATTGCCAGTTAATGTTTTTCCTCTATAAACATATCCGTTATAAATGCCTCCATCATTACCGTTTAAGTCAACATTTAGTTTCATATTATAGACAAATTTTTGATTTAAGTTATTTACAATATGAATTTTGAAACTTAAACTATAATTAATGTCATCTAAATTAATATTAGCTTCCTTTAAAACCTTCCCATTAAAAGATACAGTATTTACATCTTGTGATACAGAATAATTAGTTAAAATATCTTTATTTAAATATCCTAAAGAAATAGGATTAGAACAGTCTGTATAGAAAGTAGGATTAGCATAATCGTTGTTTTCATTCTCTTGATTTGTATTAATTATATTAAAATCAATTCTATTATTTTCAGGTTCTTTAATATCTTCATACTTACCAAAACTTAAAGGGTCTTTGTAATTTAAGATTTTAGTTCCTATATCTCCATTAGAAGAAACTACTATATTATCAATATATAATTCTTTTATTGTGTTTTCATTTGTTAATTCAGAAATTGTACTAGTATTATCAATAAAAATTGAAATATCAGTATATTGACTAATATTCATATTTTTCAATGATAAATCATCTGAATTATCAATAGCATTAGCACTACTATATAACAATATTTTTTGAACATTGAAAATAGCATTTTCATTTTCATCTGCAATTGCAATCATTTCATTAGCAAAAGCATTTCTAGCAAATACTACTGAAAACACTAAATTGTAATACAAAAGAAAGACAAAAAAAAGTGCAATAATTAAAATAGTAAATACCAATCTTTCATTTTTTATTTTAAGTTTTTTCATTTCATAATCTCCCTTCTTTTTAAGGTAAACATCAACATATTTAATTATTAAGTCTGTTGTATAAAGTTTCCATATATTTATATACTTTTGTATACCAATCTTTATCACTTGCATAACGTGTATTTACACCACTTAAAGTAGGTCCATTATAATACCATGCAGCAGCAGTTTCTCCATCATATATTTTTGTGCCAGATGGATTTAAATAATATTTTACTAAAGATTTAGCAACTGTTTCAATTCCTTCTGAATAATCACTAAATTCCATAGATGATTCATAAGGAGAAGAATCATAAGAACCATATCCAAACAAATTCTTTTTATCTTCAGCAATTTGAGAAGTTCCCCAGCCACTTTCATGAATAGCAATAGATGCTAAGAAAATACCATTAATGTTATATTTCTTTTCAGCATTATAAAATGCAGTGTAATTATCTTGGAAAATTTTATTTTTATCATTTGGAAGATCGGTAAATATCTTTTTGTAATCATTTAAAGTCAAACCGCTAGTTCTATTTAATTCCATATCTATATTAACTTTAATTAATATTCTTTGAATTCTGTTTTTCTCAATGATATTTGGAGTTGTATAAGCAGATGTCAAACTAGAAGTTTTTATATATCCCTCAATATTATCAAAAGAAACTTTGCACCATTCTTCACTAGGTAGTTCTAATAATTTTACATCTAAACTTTTTTTAACCTCTGCAACATCTTTAGCATTATCATCTGGAGTTTCTTTCAAATTAGCAGTATTTACAAAATATACAATATCACCAATATGTATTTTATGTTTAGCTAAGAACTCAGAAGTACCAATATCTATTTTTTTAGGAACCGGATCAGAAAGAGTTTCTTTGCTTAAAATAATTTCTTCTACAAAATTACCATTCTCATAAGTCTTAACAGCAGTAACATTTTCTTTACCAAGAACACCTTCTTGCGTTACTACTTCTTCACTTTTTGGAAGAGTCGGATTATTATTATACTCTGTTACGAACTCTACATCACGTTCTTCAATAACCTGTTCTTTTACTCTATCCATATCAGCATTTTCAGATATAATATTTTGCATATTTAAACGATGGCGATTTAATTCATACTCTGAAATAGCTTGTACTTCTTCCTCTTTTGCATAACTTTGAGTAAATGAAGTATTTTTTGGAAAGAAAACAGCTAGTCCAACAATTAAAATACCACAACCTATAATAATATGTGAAAGCTGTAAATCAGAATTTTTATTATAATATCCAATATTAGAGCGATTAGTACGAAAAGGAAAAGTAAAATTTTTATTAGTTTTAATTTTAACAGGTTTTCTGTGTTGAACTTTTATATTTTTTTTATTAGTTTGAGTATGTTGTAATTCTTGTAATTCTCTAAAAACATCAGATAAATTTCTGTTATCATTATTATCTAACATAACAAATCTCCATTTCTAACATTTATAAAATAAAATAATACACATTTATTATACAATAATCATTAAAACTTGTCTACAATAAATGACAAAAAAGTTTTGGGTATTTTTGGGACATGTCCCATTCTGTGACAGATACTAGTTTACACTTTTATCTTCTTTTTTGGGGGACAGGTTTAATCTGAGAACAGACTCTATTTACACCTAATTTTTTTATATTCAAAAAAACTAAGAGCATAGCCACTTGCAAAAATCGCAAAATAGTATATAATATAGCTAACAAAAGAAAAAGGAGGTAAAAAATGCAATCAATAGAAAAAAGTATAGGATACAAATTCAAAGACAAAGACTTATTAAAAAAAGCATTAACTCACACATCATATGCTAATGAAAAAAGCCAAGAAAGCAATGAAAAATTAGAATTTTTAGGAGACAGCATACTAGAATTCATCACTAGCAAATTCTTATATCTAAATTACAAAAATCTAAAAGAAGGAGAAATGACTAAAGTTAGAGCAACCGTAGTTTGTGAAAAAAGCTTATATAAAGTAGCAAAAATGCATAATTTTAGTGATTTCTTATATCTTGGAAAATCAGAAAGAAAAACAGGAGGAAAAAACAGACCAGCAATTTTAGCAGACAGTGTAGAAGCAATTATAGCTGCAATTTATTTAGATGGGGGAATAGAACCAGCAGAAAAATTTATTGTACAAAATCTAAAAGATGAAATAGATTTTGCAACTAAACACGTTGGCGATAAGGACTATAAAACTGTTCTACAAGAGAAATTACAAGAGCATGGAGATGTAAATATACAATATGAAATAACAAAAGAAGAAGGACCAGACCATAATAAAACATTTACTGCAAGAGTTAGTTGTAATGGAAAAATACTTTCTGAAGGAGAGGGCAAAAGTAAAAAAGAAGCGCATATGAGTGCAGCCCAAAAAGCATTAGAAAATTTAAAATAGAAAAGAGGCAATTTGATGAAAAAACAATATATAATACCAATATTTGTACCACACGTAGGATGTCCAAATGATTGTATTTTTTGTAACCAAAAATCTATCAGTGGGCAGAAAAAAGATGTAACAAAAGAAGAAGTGAGAAAAAAAATAGAAGATTACCTTGAAAGTATTAAAAATGAAGATGCACAAGTAGAAATTGCTTTTTATGGAGGAAGCTTTACAGCAATAGAAGAAAGTAAGCAAAAAGAACTACTTGAAATAGCATATGAATATGTAAAGAATGGAAAAGTAGAATCTATAAGAATTTCTACTAGACCAGATGCAATAAACAAACAAATCTTGAAAAGATTAAAACAATATAAAGTAAAGACAATAGAACTTGGCGTTCAATCTGCCAATGATTACATTTTAAAAAGAGCAAATAGAGGGCACACGTTTGCTGATGTTAAAAAAGCCTCTAGAATGATTAGATGGAATGGTTTCAAATTAGGACATCAAATGATGGTAGGCTTACCGGAGAGTACAAGAATTGATGAAATAAATACAGCAAAAGCGCTTATAAAATTAAAACCTAAAATGGTAAGAATTTATCCTGTATTAGTAATAAAAAATACTCCATTAGAAAAAGAATATAAAAAGGGAAAATACGAGCCATTATCATTAGTACAGGCTGTAGAAATAAGCAAAGAATTAGTAAGAATGTTTGCTGACAAAAAAATCGAAGTTATTCGTATTGGTCTGCAAAATACAGATGAAATAACAACACCAGAAGACGAAAAAAGTGAAGTAATAGCAGGACCATATCATCCAGCTTTTAGACAATTAGTAGAGTCAGCAATGTGGTATGATGCAATTGTAGGAAAAATCAAAAAATTAAACGTAAAAGTAAAAGAAGTAGAAGTAACTGTAAATCCTATTGATGCCAATAATGTAATAGGACATAAAAAAGAAAATGTATTAAAATTAAAAGACATTTACGATGTAGACTTAATTTTGCAACAAGATGAAAATATAAAACAAGGAAAATCTAAAATAGAAATTACAAAAACTTATAATGACTTTTTAGAAGAATAAAAGAAAGTATAAAATCACCAATATCTGCAAATACTGCAATAAAGGTGATTTTTTATGTATTTAGAAGAAAAATATAATTTTAAAAAAATGTTTATAGAAATTATTGGAACAATACTAGGTGCTTTTGTAATTGCAATAGGAGTAGCTTTATTTTTGCTACCAAATCAATTATCATCAGGTGGTGTATCAGGTGTTGCAACTATCACTTATTACTTATTTCATATACCAATGGGAACAATGATACTTTTAATAAATACGCCCTTATTTATAATGGCAATGTTTAAAATCGGAAAAAGTTTCTTTATAAAATCTTTAATAGGAACAATATCATTATCAGTTTTTATTGATATTCTAGACCAATTAGAGCCACTAACCAATGATAGATTTTTAGCTTGTATTTATGGAGGAATAATCATTGGGTTAGGAACAGCAATTCTCTTAAAAGTAAATTCATCTAGTGGAGGGACGGACTTAGTTAGTTTTATTGCAAGAGAATACATGCCAACAATCACAATGAGTAACGTAATTATATTCATTGATATACTAATAGTTAGTCTAAATGTAGTATTTTTCAAAGAAATTGAAATAGGATTATATTCTGCTATTACAATTTATTTAATGGGAAAAATGATAGACATTGTATTTGAAGGAATATATTTCACCAAATTATTGTTGATTGTATCTAATAAAAATGAAGAAATAGCTAAAGCCATAGGGGATAAAATTAGAAGAGGAACGACAGGGCTATACGGAAAAGGAATGTATACAGGGCAAGACAAACTCGTTTTAATGTGTGCAGCATCTAGAGGTGACATATCTAAAATAAAAGTTATTGCTAGAAAAATAGATCCAAAAAGTTTTATAATAATAACAAACTCTAGAGAAGTGGTTGGATTAGGTTTCAAAAAGACATAAAAAAACATTTTGTAACAAAATTGTAATAATTTAGAAATATTTTTGTTATAATTCATTGACTTTTTAAATTTTTCGTTATATTATATATGTGTTAAAAAACTGTTTTGAAATCCTAAGGAGGAAGAATATGGGAGAAGTAATAGTAATCACATCAGGAAAAGGTGGAGTAGGAAAAACAACAACAACTGCAAATTTAGGTTCAAGTTTAGCAGTAGAAGGTAAAAAAGTAGTTTTAATTGATACAGATATTGGTCTACGTAACTTAGATGTAGTTATGGGATTAGAAAATAGAATTGTATATGATATTGTAGATGTAGTAGAAGAAAAATGCAAACTAAGACAGGCATTAATTAAAGATAAAAGGTTTAAAGAATTATATCTATTACCAGCTGCACAAACAAGAGATAAAAGTGCAGTAAACGAAGAGCAAATGAGAAGCCTAGTAGGAAAATTAAAAGAAGAGTTTGATTACATATTAATTGACTGCCCTGCTGGAATAGAACAAGGCTTTAAAAATGCTATTGCAGGAGCAGATCGTGCTATTGTAGTAACTACAGCTGAAATATCTGCTATTCGTGATGCAGATAGAATTATAGGACTTTTAGAATCATCAGAAATCAAAAATCCAGAATTAGTTATAAACAGAATTAGACCAAACATGGTAAAAAAAGGTGAAATGATGGATGTTGATGATATTGTTGATTTATTATCCATAGACCTAATTGGTGTTGTACCAGATGACGAATATATTATTACACAAACAAACAAAGGAGAACCAGTTATCCAAAACAAAAAAGCACCGTCAGGAAAAGCTTATATAGAAATAGCAAAACGAGTTTTAGGAGAAAAAATAGAGGTAACAATTCCAGGAAGAGAAACGGGATTTCTTGCAAAATTAAAACAATTATTTAAAAAACAATAACACTATTTGGGGGTAAGTAAGGATAATGTTCGAAAACATAATGAATTTTTTTAGAAAATTAAGTAAAAAAGAAGAAAAAAAAGCAAATAATTCAAAAGATGCTGCAAAAGAAAGATTGCATCTTGTTTTAATGCAAGATAGAGCAAACGTTTCAGCAGACTTTTTAGATATGATGAAACAAGAAATAATAGAAGTTATTAAAAAATACATAGATGTAGATGAAAGTGCTATTGATGTACGACTTACCAATAAAGAAAACGAAGATGGTACAAATGGAGCACCAGCTTTGTATGCTAATATTCCAATTCTAAACATAAAAAATGAAATGAAGAAAGAAATTAATAAAGAGAATAATGAAAACGAATCTGCAAAAAAAGCAAATGTAGAAGAGAAAAATGAAATAAAAGAACCAGAAGAAACAGCTGAAGTAATTATAGATAATGGTAAAGAAAAAACAGTTCAAAAAGAAGAAAATACAAAAGAAAACAACAAGCAAGAAAATGTTGCTAAACTAGAAAATCTAGTAGAAACAGTAGTGGTTGATGCAGAAGAAAATACAAAAGAAGAACTTAAATCAGAAAAAAATTAAGAAAAAGAGTGATTTAATGAGAAAAAGAGAATTAAAAAATATAGAATGGAGTATTGGAATTATTGCAATTATCCTTTGTATAATAGGGTTAGTTGCATTATTTTCTGCAACACAAGAGGCAGAATATGATGAATTTAATAAACAATGTATATGGTTTGTTGTTAGCATAATTATAGGAGTTATAGTTATGCTAATCGATTATGAAACAATAGTAAAAGTGTCACCTATTTTTTATGGTGCATTTATTTTATTATTGATTGCTGTATTATTTACAACTCCAGTCAATGGAGCAACAAGCTGGTTTGACATTGGATTTTTCTCTTTTCAACCAGGAGAATTTGCTAAAATATTTGTTGTTTTATTTCTAACTTATGCTATTACAAAAATCCAAGAAAAAGGCAAAAAAGAAATCAATAAACCTTTAAAATTATTAATATTATTAGCTATTGTTGGTTTGCCAGTCTTACTAATTATGAAACAACCAGATTATGGAACAGCAGCAGCATTTATTGCAGCAATTCTATTTATGTTAGTAACAGCAGGTATTGATAAAAAGTATATAATAGGTACAATTATTTTAGTAGTTATTTCTGTGCCATTAATTTATAATTTCGTATTACCAGAACATGCTAAAAAAAGAATTGATATATTCTTAAATCCAGAGTCTGACCCACGTGGTTCTGGATATAATATAATTCAATCTAAACTTGCAATTCGGAGCAGGTGGATTAACAGGAATGGGTTTACTAAAAGGAAACCAAACACAATTAGGATTTTTATATCCTAAAACTACAGACTTTATATTTGCAGTTATTGGAGAAGAAATGGGCTTTGTTGTAGCATGTGCAGTTATAATACTCTATGTTGTGCTCATAACCAAAAGTATTTATGTAGCAAAGACGGCAAAAGATGAAACAGGTTCATTAATAGCCTCTGGAATTACAGGAATATTTATATTCCACATGTTAGAAAACATAGGTATGGTAATGGGATTATTACCAATTACAGGTGTGCCACTGCCATTTATCAGTTATGGAGGAAGTTCATTAATTACTAGTTTTATATGTATTGCAATATTATTGAATATTAGTAGCAAAAGGCAGAAAACAATATTTGTAAAATAATGGAGTAAAAAATGTATATACACAAATTAAAAATAGGAAATGTAATCCTAGAAAACAATGTAATATTAGCTCCTATGGCTGGTGTAACAAACCAGCCTTTTAGATTGCTATGTAAAGAATATGGTGCTGGCATGGTATGTACAGAAATGGCAAGTTCAAGAGCAATTTTTTATGATGATACAAAAACAAATAGGTTATTAAATACTGAAGGAGAAAAAAGACCAATTAGCATGCAGATTTTTGGTAGTGATGTAAAAACCATGGGATATGCAGCAGAATATGTTAGCAAAATAGCAGATATTGTGGATATTAACATGGGATGTCCAGCCCCTAAAGTAGTAAAAAATGGAGATGGGAGCAAGTTATTATTAGACTTAAACCAAGCAGAAAATATAATGCGAGCAGTTGTTGAAAATTCAAAAGTTCCTGTTACTTTAAAATATCGTAAAGGATGGGATAAGGAAAATATTGTAGCAGTAGAAATAGCCCAAATTGCAGAAAAGGTTGGTATATCAGCAATTACAATACATGGTAGAACACGCTCTGAGTTTTATTCTGGAAAATCTGATTTAGATATAATAAAACAAGTAAAACAAGCAGTTACAATTCCTGTAATAGGAAATGGGGATATCATTGATGAGGAGTCAGCATTAAAAATGTTTCAAGAAACTGGAGTAGATGGAATAATGATAGGAAGAGGAAGTTTTGGAAATCCATGGATTTTTAAGAAAATTATATATTTCTTAAAAACAGGAGAAAAGTTGCCAAATCCATCAAATCAAGAAAAATTAGAAATCATAAAAAAACATATTGATTTAGCTGTTAAAGAAAAAGGAGAAATAGCAATAAAAGAATTAAGAAAACACATTGCATGGTATACTAAAAATTTAAAAAATTCAAGTGAATTTAGAAATACAATAAATAAAATAGAAACACAAGAAGAGTTAGTAAATAGCCTAAATGCATATTTTAAAACACTTTAAAATACAATGGTAGTGGATAGAAATATCTATTACTTTTTTTGTATTGGAGGAAAATAATTTGAAGAAAAAATCCTTTCTTATTTTACTTGCAATTTTACTATTAATCATTATTAGCATTTTTTTATTATTTTTTTATAAAAATCCGGCTAAAAATTCAAAAATTGGAAATAATAATACTAGTCAAGAAATTGTGGATTATATTTTAAATATTAGTTCTTACGAAACAGAAATAGAAGTAGAAGTAAACAGTAATAAAAATCAGAATAAATACACACTAAAGCAACAATATCAAGCAGAAGATATGAATTCACAAGAAGTAATAGAACCAAGCAATATCGCAGGAGTTAAAATAAGAAAAAATGGAAACAAATTAACAATAGAAAATACAGATTTAAATTTAAGTACAATTTATGAAAATTATGTTTATATATCAGATAACAGGCTAGACTTAAGTTGTTTTATTAAAAATTATAAAGAAGACGAAAAGGCAAATTGGAAAGAAGAAAATAATCAAATTGTTATGATAACTAAACAAAATCAAGAAGAAAAACGCTTATGGATTGATAAAACAACGGCAAAACCAACAAAGTTAGAAATAAAATTAGATGACAAAAAATTAAGCATTTACATATTATATAAAGAGGTAAATCTAAATAGTTAAAAACCATTTATTTACTTTCACTAATATTTAAAATAGCATGAAATATACTTGACAATACACTAATATTAGGAGTGAAGAATATGCAAATAAAAAGAGGAGATATGTTTTATGCAGATTTAAGTCCAGTAGTTGGCTCAGAACAAGGAGGAATTAGACCAGTTCTTATAATACAAAACGACTTAGGTAATAAGTACAGTCCTACTGTAATTGCAGCAGCAATAACTTCTCAAACAGGAAAAAATAAATTACCAACACATATTGAAATAGATTCTAACTCTTGTGGATTAAAAAGTAATTCAGTAGTACTAGCTGAACAGATACGAACAATAGACAAAAGTAGACTAAAAGAAAGAATTGGTCATATAGATGATGAAAAAATTATTGACCAAGTTAACAATGCTTTAGGAGTGAGTTTTGGATTGGACGAATAAAAAGGTTGCCAAATGGGATTATCCTTTTTGGCAACTTTGCTTTTTTTCTTAATTATAAGTTAAATTGGAAAATTTTTTATAAATGTTTAAACTTTCAATTTTTTAATAATCTTAATTTCATTGTAAAGATTATCAATCATAGCCTTTCTAGTATCATAAGCTTTTTTATATTCTTCATAACTTGCCATATAATTATCAGCTGTTTCATCATCTTTTAAAAACATTTTTATACCTTCTAAATAATAATTTTTATCCTTTTCTTTTTTAGCCTTTTCCATTTTCTTTTTATATTTATTAATTTGGTCGAATCTTTTTAATTCTTCGCTCAAATTATTTACATAACTTTGAGTACAATAAATTTCATATTCAATATCATCAATAACAACTTTAAATAAAGTTTTAACAATAATTGGGTTGTTTTTTCCAAGACGAGCATTTTCAATTGTTTCTTTAAGTGCATCTGATGGTTTAGTATTTTCAATCAAAATCTTTAAAGTATCAGAAATACCAATATGAGATTTGTACTGCCTTTTACTAACAATAGCATCATATTCATCAGCAACACGGATAATTTGACCTTCATAAGGAATATCCTTTTTAGTCAAGCCTTGAGGATATCCACTACCGTTTAAAGCTTCATGATGATAAAGAGGACCAGCTGCATAAGGTCTTAACTTTTCATCCTTCATACAAATATTATATCCAATAGTAGTATGTGTTTTCATTGTTTCATACTCTTCATCTGTCAACTTGCCAGGCTTCTGAAGAATTTCAGGAGGAATAAAAAGTTTACCAATATCATGCAAATAAGCACAAATAGTACAATACTCAGTAAAACTTTTATTGCAATGCAAATATTCACAAAGCCTACAAGTAAGGTTTGCAACATTTTCACAATGTTTTCTAGTAAAAACATCTAATCTATCTAACATATTCAATTGATATCTCATACTTTCATCTAAATTATAAGATTTCAAATTAGTCTTATCATAAAAATCAAATTCGTAACTCATTACCATTCTCCTTTGCTTATTTTCTTAATCATAACATGAAAGAAAAAAAACTGCAAGTAAAAAATGTCCTGTTCTAGTACAAGTACAAGATTACACTCTTTGGTCACTTCAAGTGTAAACTGTGATAGACCCAATTATACCTAAATAAAAAGTATATTTTATAAAAAAATGGAAAACCTACTATAAGTAGGTTTTTTATGGTTAATGTAAGTAATTTAGTAGATATTATAAAAAAAATTATTATAGGATTGTTGGCAGGAATTATTAGTGGCTTGTTTTCTACTGGCGGTGGAATGATATTGGTGCCAGCTTTTATTTATATTTTAAATGTAGATGACACAAAGGCAAGAGGCACATCTGTTTTTTGTATTTTACCAATGGTAGTTACTAGTAGTTTTTTCTATTATAAAGGAAATTTTATTGATTGGAAAATAGGCTTTCTTTGTGCTATTGGAGGTGCTATTGGTGGCTACATAGGAGCAAAATTATTAAAAAAATTACCAGAAAAAGTTATGAAAATAGCTTTTACTATTTTTTTGATTTATGTGTCTTATAAAATGTTAACTTAGGAGGAAGTATGGCAGAGATATTAATTGGTATTGTGTCAGGAATTGTAAGTGGTACAGGAATGGGAGGAGGAACTATTTTAATTTTTCTTCTTACATTTTTATTGGGCATAGAACAGCACATAGCACAAGCAACAAATTTAATTTTTTTTATTCCTACAGCTATTGTAGCAATTATTGTAAATTTGAAAAATAAAAATATTGATTTGAAATTAGCGATATTAATATCTATTTTTGGAATTTTAGGAGCAATTATTGGTGCAAATATATCTATCCACATGGATGTCGGAATTTTAAGAAAAGGATTTGGTATTTTTTTGGCATTTATTGCCTTAAATGAAATATATACCATTTTTAAATTATATATAAAACAGTATAAAAATAATCTAAAAGAGAAAAAATAAAAATATAATTATAACTTTTGAAAAAAATAGACTGTTGGAGGTGAAGAAAATGAAATTTATTAAAGGTGTTATGATAGGTGGTTTAATTACAACAGGTTTAATGATGATGTATTCTGAATCTGATATAATGAATAAGAAAAAATTAATGAAAAAAGGAAAGCAATTTGCTAGAAAAATGGGAATGATGTAATCATTCCCATTTTTAAAAATATGGCTTAAAGTATTTTTATTTATCACATTGCTCACATTTGTCGAACTTATCGCATTTGTCACATTTGTCGCAATCATCAATAAAACAATCACATTTGTCACATTTTTCACCTTTTAAGCATTTTCCTTCATGATGACATTTAGCACAAATTTTAATTTTTTTAGTATCATTTACCCAAAGTTGAATTGCATATTCTTTACCTGGACATAGAGGACCAAATACAAATTCACCCTCTTTGTCTGTAAAAGTATGACCAATAGGTCTTCTTTCTTCTTTACCATTTTCACAAACAACTTCCACTAATTTAACAACAGCATCACATACTGGTTCTTTAAAACAATTTTTTACAACACCATAAATAACATCACGATTATCTTCTGGCAAAGTAATATCTAAATCAAATTGTTTACCTCCTGAAATAACGCCATCAACATCTAGAACTGGACAAAAAGGTTTTTTATCATCCATTCCCATATTTTATCATTCCTTTCTGATTTGTAACTTAAAAGTTACTTTATATTAGTATATGAAAAAAATGTAGAAAGTTGATAGTTTTTGTCTAGTGATTTTAAAGTTTTTTCTGAAGTATCATTTATACACAATGTAAATTTTGAATAATAAAAAATAATATATTATTTAGAATTTTCCTCTAAGGAAAAGCATACAATTAAAGTAGCTTTAACTTGGAGGGATTTTTTTATGTTCTTTGTATTTAACAAACAAAAAATATACACATATTTAGTATCTATTGTAACTGTTATACTATTATTTTGTGTTGCTAGCAATATAACAACTAACACAAACAACACAGTACCGACCTCAAGCAAAATTCAAACAAAATTACCAATTTATAATGTCCAAACAGACGAAAAAAAGGTTGCCCTAACTATGAATTGCGCGTGGAATGCAGATGATATTGATAATATTTTAAAAACATTGCAAGAAAACCAAGTAAAAATTACCTTTTTCATGGTAGGAGATTGGATTGAAAAATTTCCAGAAGCAGTAAAAAAGATACATGAGGCAGGTCATGAAATAGCAAGTCATAGTGACACACATCCGCATGTAAACAATTTAAGTTATGAAAAAAATATAGAAGAAATAGAAAAAAGTAATGACAAAATTGAAAAAATAACAGGCAAAAGAACAAAAATTTATAGAGCACCTTATGGAGAATACAATGACACTGTTATCCAAGCTGCACAAGATAAAGGATATTATACAATTCAATGGAATTTAGACACCTTAGATTACACAGGACTTACACGGTGAAGAAATGTGGAAAAAACTAGATGAAAAGATAAAAGCGGGAGATATTATTTTAACACATAATGGAACTAAACATACAGCAGATAGTTTGGATATGATACTAAAAAATATCAAAAAGAAAGGTTTTGAAATTGTACCAATATCAAGCTTAATTTATTTCGATAATTATACTATCAATAGCAACGGAACACAAATAAAAAAATAATGTATAAAATTACCAAAAAAGGCAATAATATAAATAGAAAAAATATCTTAGGGGATGAAAATGTCGTTTATTGGTATAGTTGCAAGTAAAAAATGTTTTGAAACTATTAAAAAGTATGTGACAGAAAATATAAAAGATGAAGCAATAAATTTTATACAAATAAATCTTAGAAGTATAGAAAATATAAAAAATATTAAATTTGATAGTATTGTAATAGAAGATAGTATAGAAAAATTTAAAAATAATAAAGAGACTCTAGATAAGATATGTAAAAACACAAAATATGTAATAATCAATACAGATAAAAATCCAAAAGAAAATAATAAATCATCAAACGTAATAACTTATGGATTAAATCAAAATGCGATGATTACTATTTCTAGTATTAGTGACACAGACATTTTAGTTTATTGCCAAAAAAACTTAAGAAATAAAGAACAAAGCATTCTTGAAATTGAAGAAAGAAGAATTAAAAAGAAAGAAAAAACTATTTTAAAAACATATGAAATACTAATTATATACTCACTTTTTCGAATTTATTCTAAAACCATAATTGAGGAAATATAGGAAAAATCTAACTTTATTTAAAAAATTTAACTTTTTATGTAGACAAATCCAAAAAAATAGTGTATAATAATAACGAAATTAATTATGCGCAAGGATAAAAATACAATTACAAAATATAAATTTTGTAAACGATAAAAGATTAAAAATAGGGAGGAAAAGGAATTGGATACAAATTATTTAGAAAACAACTACTTAACACTAGTTGGAAAAGTTACAGGAGAAAAAGAATTTAGTCATGAAATATATGGAGAAAGATTTTATATCTTCAGTTTATCTATACCACGTTTAAGTGGAAATGAAGATATTATACCAATAACTATATCAGAGAGACTAATAGGAGAAAATACATTACAACAAGGTAAAAAAATATTAGTAAAAGGTCAATTTAGATCTTATAACAGTTATGAAAATGAAAAGAACAGACTAATTTTAACAGTATTCGCAAAAGACATAATGGAAGTTGAAGAAAAAGATGAAGAAGAAAATGAAATGGTTAAAAAAGATACTATAACAAACGAAGTAGTATTAATTGGTTATATATGTAAAAAACCTATATACCGTCAAACACCATTTGGAAGAGAAATCTCAGACATATTACTTGCAGTAAATAGAGCATATAATAAATCAGACTACATTCCATGTATTAGTTGGGGAAGAAATGCAAGATTTTGCCAAAACCTAGAAGTTGGATCACAAGTAAAAGTAGTAGGAAGAGTTCAATCTAGAACATACGAGAAAAAATATGAAGACGGAACTTCTCAAACAAGAGTAGCTTATGAAGTTTCTGTTGGAAGTTTAGAAGTAATTGAAGAGAAAAAAGAAGAAAAAGAAGAAATCAAAGAAATAGAAAATCAAGAGGCTGTATAATAAGAATTGTATAAGTAATGAAATATATTAGAAAAAGTTTTAAAGGACTAGTCTTTTGAAACTTTTTTTGATATAATTTAGCAAAATAGACACAAAAAGGAGAATATTCATGAATGAAGAAGAAACAAATAAAAAAACAAAAAATACAACAACAATTAATAGAACAATTTATTTTACAATATTAACAATTATATTAATTGCGATTTTTTGCATTGCATTAACACCAGTCACATTCCAAAATGACACTTATTATAATATAAAAGTCGGAGAACATATTGTTCAATATGGAATAGATGGACAAGATTCATTTTCATGGCATGAAGACTTAAAATATACTTATCCACATTGGGGATATGATTTATTTATTTATTTGATTTATAATACATTTGGATTTACTGGAATTTATATAACTACTTGTATATTATCTATACTATTAGGATTATCAATTTATTTTGTAAATACAAAACTAACTAAAAATCAACTATTATCTTTTATCATTACAATTGGAGCACTTTATTTAATAAGAGGATATATAGCAGCAAGGGTGCAACTTGTAACATTTATATTATTTGTTTTTACAATATATTTAATCGAAAAATTTTTAGAAACAAAGAAAAAAAGATATGCTGTTGGACTAATTATAATTCCTATAATAATTGCAAATGTACATGTTGCTGTATTCCCATTTTATTTTGTATTATATCTACCATATATTGCAGAATATCTACTTGCTGTATTAGGTGAAATTGTTTTTTATAAAAAGATAAAAATGGCAATATTAAAATTAAAAATTAAACATTTTGAAAAGGTTGAAGGAAAGGAAGAAAAGTTACAAGAATTAAAGAAACAACAAAAAATATTAGAAAATAAAGTTGATAAAGTAAAAGTAAAGAGAACAAAAGAATTGCAAGAACCATACAAAATAAAACTAGTGAAAAATGATAATTGTAAGTGGTTAATTCTTATCATGATAATTTGCATATTTACAGGATTATTAACACCTCTAGGAAGTACACCATATACGTATTTAGTTAAAACAATGCAAGGAAATACAACACAAAACATTAATGAACATTTACCAATGACTATAGCTGAAGAAAAAGATGCATTATGCACTATTATTATATTTTTAGCAATATTAATATTCACAAAGGCAAAAATTAGATTAAGTGATTTATTTATGATAGGTGGATTATGCTTTTTAATGCTAAGTTCAAGAAGACAAATTACTATGTTTGCTCTAATTGGTTCTGTTATTTTAAATAGATTGATATTGGGAATTAATCCAGAATATATGACACAAAAAAATAAAGAAACCACAAGTAAATCATCAGTTATAATAGGAAGTATGATAATTATTGTTGTCATGTTAGGTTTAAGTTATCATTTTGGAAAAGATAAAATACATGACGAATATGTCGACGAAACTACTTATCCTGTCCAAGCATCAGAATTTATATTACAAAATGTTGATTTAACTACAGCAAAATTCTATAACGAATATAATTATGGAAGTTACCTTTTATTTAAAGGAATTCCAGTATTTATAGATTCAAGAGCTGATTTATATGCACCAGAATTTAATGGAAAAGATGATGATATTTTTATGGATTTTATTAACACATCAAGTATTGGTAAATTCTATGGAGACATATTTGAAAAATATGGTATAACACATGTAATTGCTTACAAAAATTCTAAAATGAATATGATAATTACAAAAACGGATAGTGAACATTATAAAGAACTATATCAAGATGATTATTTTGTAGTTTATGAGATACAAAAATAAATTACTTCTTTACAGAGAGGATGTGAATAATACTTGAAGGCTCTTGTAGTAAAAAAAGAAGAAGAAAATAATAGAATTGACAGTTACTTAGCAAAACAAGAAATAGAACTTTCTAGAGTAGCTATTCAGAGATTATTAGAAACAGAAAAGATTCTAGTAAATAATAAAAAAGTAAAACCATCTTATAAAATTCAAGAAAATGACAAAATAACTATGGAAGAAGAACTACCAAAAAGAATCAAACTACAGGCACAAGAAATTCCAATTGAAGTAATATATGAAGATAAAGATATAATTGTTGTAAACAAGCCAAAAGGAATGGTAGTACATCCTGCTAATGGAAATCCAGATGGAACACTAGTAAATGCAATTATGGCAATTTGCAAAGACTCTTTATCTGGTATTGGTGGCGAAATAAGGCCAGGTATAGTTCATCGTTTAGACAAAGATACTTCAGGAATTATAATAATAGCTAAAAATGATAAGGCTCATATTAATCTAAGTGAGCAAATCAAAAATCACGAAGTGAAAAAAACTTATATTGCTGTTGTAAGAGGAATAATTAGAGAAAATGAAGCAACCATTAATATGCCTATTGGTAGAAGCGTAAAAGATAGAAAAAAAATGGCGGTAAATAGTAAAGGAAAAAATGCAGTTACTCATTTTAAAGTTATTGAAAGATTTCCACAACATAATTGTTGCCTTTTAGAAATTAATATAGAAACAGGAAGAACGCATCAAATAAGAGTTCATCTATCAGAAATTGGTTATCCAATTATAGGCGATAGCTTGTATTCAAATGGAAAAAATGAATGGGGAATACAAGGACAATGCTTACATGCTAAAAGCTTACAATTTAAGCATCCAATAACAGGTAAAGAAATGTTTTTAGAAGCAAAATTACCGGAATATTTTCAAAAATTATTAGAAGAATTAAAGAAACAACCTTAAAGGAGGAAATTGTTTTGGAGGAAATAAGGTTGCAAAAGTATTTGTCAGAAGCGGGAATTACATCAAGAAGAAAAGCAGAAGAATACATAAAACAAGGGCAAATCAAAGTAAATGGTAAAATAATAACTGAACTAGGAACAAAAATCAACCCTCAAAAAGACAATGTAGAATATAAAGGGAAAAGTGTAAAGATAAAAAACAAAAAAATATATATTTTATTGAATAAGCCAATTGGATATGTAACAACAGCAAAAGACCAATTCAACCGTAATACAGTATTAGATTTAGTAAAAGTAAAAGAAAGGATAGTTCCTGTAGGAAGATTAGATATGTATACATCAGGAGCATTAATACTAACTAATGATGGTGACTTTATATATCGTGTAACACATCCGAAACACGAAATAGAAAAAACATATACAGCTACATTAAAAGGAATTATTAATCAAGAAAAGATAGAACAACTTAAAAATGGTGTAAAAATAGAAGATTATACAACAAGTCCTGCTAAGGTAAAAATTCTAAAAATTGATGAAGAAAAAAAACAATCTAGAATATCTATTACAATACATGAAGGAAAAAATAGACAAATAAGAAAAATGTGCGAGACAATAGGCTATAAAGTATTAGCATTGCACCGCAGTAAAATAGGAAATATTTCAGTTAAAGATTTACCAATAGGCAAGTGGAGGTTCTTAAGAAAAGATGAAATAGATAAACTTATTTAAAGCTAATATAAGTTGCTAATTATCCTCATTTTTAGATATATAAATTTGATAATTTAATATGCTAAAAATATTTACAATATAGCAAATTAC
>CAZASP010000010.1:0-2281 GCA_964487865.1 uncultured Clostridium sp.
CAATACATGGAAACCCCACCTATTATTCTTTGTCCTTATGATGCTGAACTTTATGGACATTGGTGGTATGAAGGTCCTTATTGGTTATATATATTATTTAAGAAAATTTATTATGATGATTGTAATTTTGAATTAATTACACCTTCTGAATATATAGATAAATATCCAACAATGCAGGTTGCTTCTCCTTGCCGTTCAAGCTGGGGTGCTAATGGTTATAGTGAAGTTTGGCTAAACCATACAAATGACTATGTTCATAGGCATCTACATGTTGCAGGAGATAAAATGTGTGAATTGGCATGGCTTTATCCAGATGCTACTGGTTTAAAGAAAGAAGCTTTAAATCAATGTGCTAGGGAATTATTGCTTGCACAAAGTAGTGACTGGTTATTTATTATAACAAATGGCACAATGGTTGATTATGCCAAAAAAAGAATTAAAGACCACATTGGTCGATTTACAAAATTATACGACCAAATCAAACAAGATAAAATTGATGAAGATTTTCTAAAAGATATTTTTAAAAAAGATTGCATTTTTCCAGATATTGATTATAGAATATATCGCTAAAATAAAAAGTATAGTAAATAAAAATTGCTATACTTTTTTAATATAATAAAAAAATTAATCATTAGCAATTTAATAAAATCCGCATACTATAATGTATAAGTTTTACCTATTTAGTAGATACTAGTTTTATCAGAAAGGAGAATTTTTTTATGAAATCGCTATGTATTAAGACAAATAATTCTGATTTACTAAATTATCTACTAACTGAATTAAAAAATATTGAACTAAAAAATGTTTGTTTCTCTGAAAACGAATTCAAAATATATAAAAATGTTATAATACATTATTCAGGAAAAAATGAATCTCTTTTTTTGTCTAAAATCTCTTCAATTTTGTGTTTTCTTGTTATTGACGAATTAGAAGATGTTCTTTTAAAACGACTAATTACACAAAATTACTTCTATTTTGATAGTCTTGAAAGAGATAAAATTTTAAATATTTGTTTTGATATAATATCTGATGATTTTACAGATTTTTTTGATAAAAAATTCAAAGCTTTATATGACACCTTTTATTCATTTTTAGCTAATAACAAATCATTAATACTAAATGGCTTTATTAATTTTAGGCTAAAAGATTATTTATCAATTTTAGATGAAATAGTAACTGAAGCTGTTAATCAATATGTAATTGAAAAAGAATATTTAGAATTTATTTCTTTATTAAAATTATATATAAATTCTCAAGACTATGGATGCGAAATTGTTCATATCGTTTTTTCTTCATCTGAATCTATTTTATTAGATGAACACAAAAATCTCATTTTAATTACAGATGATATATTTAAAGTTAAATATTTAAGTGATATTAGTTTTTCTACAAATGATTATATATTAAACTCTTTGCTAACTTTATTACCCAAGAAAATATATATCCATTTAATTGATGGCTATATTGATGAATTTATTAATACTTTACAATTAGTATTTGAAAATAGAATAAATTTATGCACAGATTGCCCAATTTGTCAATTATATAAAAATACAAATAAAATTCCACATACAAAATCTTTTTAAATTCGTATGTGGATATTTTTTTACATTTCAATATTAATGTGCCTACAAGAAACAATCTTTTTGGGCAATTTTTTATTATACTCCTAATGAATCCATTGCTTCCCTAAACCCTGGTAATAAGATATTTGCAAAGTCGTTTTCTTCAGAAACTACCCATTTTCCATCTTGTTTATTTAATAAAATATTTTGTCTATTAGTTATATTTTGGATTTCTTCTTTATTTAATTCTTCAATTAAATAATTTGTCATTTCTTCTTCGTTAGGTTCTTCACCGCTAAATGCCATTTTTAATACTTTTTGCATGTAATTTCCAAGAATTGTTTTAAAGTCTTTATTAGTTATTTCTATTTCAACATTTGCTGTATCTCCTTCTTTTGTTACCTTTAAAATTTTCCATTTTAATTTTTCAAAAAACGCTTTTTGCGCTTCTTCACCAAATTCATCTTCTCCTAAAATATTATTCATTTCTTCTTGACTGTAGTTTCCAGATTTTAAATCTTGTAGCATACCATTTACTACTCCTTTAGGTGAAGCAGGCATAAAAATCATACATGCAACAATAATAAGTAATATAACTATTACTATAGCTACTGTTATAATAATATTTTGCTTTTTTGTTTTATCTGTAGATTTTTGTTTTTCTACTTTTTTTGTTTCTTTTTTTGGTTGTTGCTTTTTTTCATCTGCTTGCTTTA
>CAZASP010000010.1:2381-5385 GCA_964487865.1 uncultured Clostridium sp.
CTTTTCTTCTTTCTTTTCTTCATCCATAATATGACCCCCCTAGTTTTTTATTTTTATTATAGGTTGATTATATATTAACAATTTTCTTTTTGCAACATTTTTTACAAATTTTATTTATATTTAGTTCTATTCATAAATTACATTGCCCCATTAATTCCACTTGCAACTATATCCTTCATATTTTCAATTAAATCATCAATTTCTTTAGGAGTCACTATTAAATTATAATCGTTTGGTATAAGCGCTTCTTTAATTTCTTCATAATTATCTTCTTCCTTTAACTTATTTAAATAATCATTTGACTTCGCTTCATTTTGTAATTTTTCGATGAACAAGTCTAAAGAATCATTTACTAAAACTGCCGTTTCTACAACTGTTGGAATTCCAATAGCTATAACAGGAATTCCTAAAGTTTTCACACTTATTTCTGCTCGCGTATTTCCAACGCCTGCACCTGGCACTATTCCAGTATCTGATAGTTGAACAGTAGAACTAATTCTTTCTATACTACGTGAAGCTAATGCATCTATTACAATTATTAGCTTTGGATGAATATTATCAACAATTCCTTTTAATATTTCTACAGTTTCAATTCCTGTTGTTCCTAAAACACCTGGTGCAACTGCACTTACCACTCTTGTTCCTTCTTCGACATATTGTGGTAAATATTTTATAATATGTCTTGTTACTTCTATTTCGTTAATTACTTTTGGTCCCAATGCATCTGGTGTTACATAAATGTTTCCTAATCCTACTACTAAAATTTCTCCTTGACTATCTACATGATTTCCAATTATTTGTTTTAATTCATTTGTTAAAGTTTCTGCAGCTTTTTGAATTTGCTCATCTTGTGCAATTTTTAATTTTTTTATATCTATTGTAATATAATTTCCGATTGGTTTACCTATAGCTTTTTCACCATTTTCGTTTGTAATTTTTACTCTTTCTACTTTGATGTTTTCGTCTATTTCTTCTCGATTAGTTTCTATTCCGTCTATTTCTTCTAAATTATTTGCTTTTTGATAAAGTTCTCGCCTTTCTGATGCTAAATCTGTTCTAAAATTATACATAAAAAATCCTCACTTTCCTGTTTTTGTTATTATAAACAGTTTTGAGGATTTTTATTAGTTTTACTTATTATAAAATTCTTAATTTCATTTAACTATTTCAAATATTTCTTTAAAAATTTACCAGTATAACTTTTTTCATTTTTGCAGACCTCTTCTGGTGTGCCAACTGCTACTATTTCCCCACCATTATCTCCACCTTCTGGTCCTAAATCAATTATATAGTCACTTGTTTTTATTAAATCTAAATTATGTTCAATAACTATAATTGTATTTCCAGTATCTACTAGTCTTTGTAAAATATCTACTAATTTATGAACATCAGCTATGTGAAGTCCTGTTGTTGGCTCATCTAAGATATATAAAGTTTTTCCAGTTGCTCTTTTTGATAGTTCTGTTGCTAATTTTACTCTTTGTGCTTCTCCACCTGACAATGTAGTTGATGGTTGTCCTAATTTTATATACCCTAATCCGACATCATACAATGTTTGTATCTTTTGTTTGATTTTTGGTATTTTATCAAAAAAAGTTAATGCGTCTTCTACTGTCATATCTAATATGTCGGCAATACTTTTTCCTTTATATTTAACTTCTAATGTTTCTCTATTATATCGCTTTCCTTTACAAACTTCGCAAGGTACATAAATATCTGGTAAAAAATGCATTTCAATTTTATGCACTCCGTCACCATTACAGCTTTCGCATCTTCCGCCTGATACATTAAAGCTAAATCTACCTTTTTGATATCCTCTCATTTTTGCTTCTTCAGTTGATGCAAAAATATCACGAATTAAATCAAATACGCCTGTGTAAGTAGCTGGGTTAGAACGTGGTGTTCTACCAATTGGAGATTGGTCAATATTAATTATTTTATCAATATTTTGTATTCCCTTTACTTCTTTGCATTTTCCAGGCTTTTCATTAGAACCGTTTAATTCTTTTGCAATGGTTTTATATAACACTTCATTAACTAAAGTTGATTTTCCAGAACCTGAAACTCCTGTTACACAGTTAAATACACTTAATGGAAATTTAACATTAATATTTTTTAAGTTGTTTTGTGTAGCACCAACTACTTCTATAACTTTTGACTTTTGACTTTTTCTTCTTTTTTTAGGTATAGGTATTTGTTTTTTACCACTTAAATATTGCCCAGTTATAGAATTTTTTACTTTTTTTATCTCTTCTGCTGTTCCGTTGTGCCATTACTTGTCCACCATGAACACCTGCTGCTGGACCTATATCAATAATTTGGTCAGCTGCATACATGGTATCTTCATCATGTTCTACTACTAAAAGTGTATTTCCTAAATCTCTTAATTTTTTAAGAGTTGCAAGTAATTTATCATTATCTCTTTGATGAAGTCCAATACTTGGTTCATCTAAAATATATAATACACCTGTTAAGCCAGAACCAATTTGAGTTGCTAAACGTATTCTTTGTGCTTCTCCACCTGATAATGTCCCTGCACTTCTTGACAATGTTAAATACTCTAAACCTACATCAATTAAAAATTGTAATCTTTGGTCTATTTCTTTTAATATTAACTCTGAAATCATTGCTTGTGTTTTTGTTAATCTTAAAGAATTTAAGTATTCTTTTATTTTATTAATTGGCATATCTGTTAATTGATTGATATTTTTGCTACCTACTTTAATTGATAAGATCTCTGGCTTTAACCTAGCACCATGGCAAGAATTACAAGGAGCATTACTCATGTACATTTCATAAAAATCTCTCATGCCCTGTGATTTTGTTTCATTATGACGCCTATCTAAAGTTGGCAATACACCTTCAAATGGTGTTTTAAATTTTCTTACACCTGCATAAGACTCATATTCAAAGTCAATTTCTTCGTCCCCTGTACCATATAGGATTTTTTCTAAAAACCATCTTGGCAAATCTTTTATTTTTTTGTTTTTAATGTCTATTCCAT
>CAZASP010000010.1:5401-20642 GCA_964487865.1 uncultured Clostridium sp.
CACTTTCAAAATACATTTTTGCCATTGTGTCTCCTCGTTTCATGGTACTTGCACCAAATGCTTTTACACCATCATACAAGGTTTTATTTTTATCTGGAATAATTAAATCTTCATCCATTTTCATTAAATAGCCTATTCCTGTACATTCAGGACAGGCTCCAAATGGATTATTAAAGGAAAACATTCGTGGTGTTAATTCTGGAAAACTAAATCCACAGTCTGGACATGCATAATTACAGCTATACAAAACTGGCTTTTTTCCTATAATGTCTATCAAAACCAAATTATCTGCATGCTTTAAGGCTGTTTCAACAGATTCTGTTAGTCTACTTATAATGTCTGGTTTAATTACTAATCTATCAACAACTAATTCTACCTCATGCTTTTTCTTTCTATCTAAGTTAATATCATCTTGACCTAGTTCATATACTTCTCCGTCAATTCTAACTCTTACAAAACCTTCTTTTTGATATCCTTCTAACTGTTTTGTGAACTCTCCTTTTCTTGCTCTTACTACTGGAGCTAATACTTGTATTTTTGTTCCTTTAGGTAAATTCATTATATTGTCTATAATTTGGTCTATACTTTGTTTTTCAATTTTCTTGTGACAGTTTGGACAATATGGTGTACCTATTCTTGCATATAATAAACGAATGTAATCATATATTTCAGTTACAGTACCAACAGTTGAACGTGGGTTTTTTGATGTAGATTTTTGGTCAATAGAAATTGCTGGTGAAAGCCCATCAATTCTTTCTACGTTTGGCTTTTCCATTAATCCTAAAAATTGCCTAGCATATGAAGATAAACTTTCTACATATCTTCTTTGCCCTTCTGCATATAATGTATCAAAAGCTAAACTGGATTTTCCGTGAACCAGAAAGTCCAGTAATAACTACTAATTTGTCTCTTGGTATATCTAAATTTATATTTTTTAAATTGTGTTCTTTTGCTCCCCTAATAGTAATTTTGTCGTTCATAACCCCTCCATACTGCAAAGTTGCCAAAAAAGACCGTCTCCTTTGGCAACTTTTTATATTTTTTAGAAAATTCCTACAATCTCTCCATTTTCATCAATGTCGATGCTTTCTGCCGATGGTACTTTTGGTAACCCTGGCATTGTCATGATTTTTCCTGCTAATGCAACTATAAATCCTGCTCCTGTTTTTAATTGAATGTCACGGATAGTAATGTTGTAATCATTTTTGCATTCTAGATTTTTTGGATCATCTGAAAAAGAATATTGCGTTTTTGCAATACAAACTGGGAAGTTGTCATATCCTAGTTTTTCTATTTTTTCTATTTCTTGCAATGCTTTTTCAGAATATTCTACTCCTTTTGCTCCATAAATTTGTGTTGCTACTTTTTCTATTTTTGTTTTTATAGAATCGTTTAATTCATATATATAATTAAAGTTTTCTTTTTGTTCTACTAATTCTACTAATTTTTCAGCAATGTCTCTAGCCCCTTCGCCACCTTTTGCCCATCCTTCTACTAAGCTTAAAGCTACACCTTTTTTAGCTAATTTTTCTTCTAAGTATTTTATTTCTTTTTCTGTGTCTTGTACATATCTGTTCAAAGCTACTATAACATTTAAACCAAATTTATTTTTTAGATTATCAATATGGCGATATAGGTTGTCTATTCCTTTTTCTAATCCTTCAATGTTTTCTTCTTGAATTTTTTCTTTTTCTACTCCACCATGGTATTTGATAGCTTTTATTGTTGCAACTAATACAACAGCATCTGGTTTTATTCCTGCTTTTCTACATTTTATATCTAAGAATTTTTCTGCTCCTAAGTCTGCACCGAAGCCTGCTTCTGTTACAACATAATCTCCTAATTTTAAGGCTAATTTAGTTGCTATAATACTATTACATCCATGTGCTATGTTTGCAAATGGTCCTCCATGAATAATTGCTGGTGTATGTTCTAAAGTTTGTACTAAGTTTGGCTTGATTGTGTCTTTTAATAAAACTGTCATTGCTCCTTGTGCATTTAATTGTTTACTATAAATTGGTTCTCCTTGTTTATTGTAACCAATTAAAATGTTTCCTAATTTTTCTCTTAAATCATTTATATCTTTTGCTAAACATACAATAGCCATAATTTCAGATGCTACTGTTATATCAAACTTATCATGTCTTGGTACTATATTCTTTTCATTTGATAAACCTGTGTCAACTTCTCTTAATTGTCTATCGTTTAAGTCTACACATCTTTTCCATACAACTCTTTCAAATCCTAATTCATTTCCAAAGTATATGTGATTATCTATTAAGCTTGCTAATAAGTTATTAGCTGCTGTAATAGCATGAATATCTCCTGTGAAATGTAAATTGATTTCTTCCATTGGTGCTACTTGAACTTTTCCTCCACCAGTTGCTCCTCCTTTGATACCAAATACAGGTCCTAAAGAAGGCTCTCTTAAAGCTAATATGGATTTTTTTCCTATAGTTCTTAATCCATCTGCAGTTGCAATTGATATAGTTGTTTTTCCTTCTCCTAATGGTGTTGGACTAATAGCGGTTACTAGAATTAATTTGCCATCTTTTTTATCTTTTAATTTTTCATAAACTTCGCTAGATATTTTTGCTTTATATTTTCCGTATTGCTCTATGTATTCCTCATCAATGTTAATTTTTTTAGCTATGTCTACTATTTTTTCTAATTTTGTGTTTCTTGCAATTTCAATATCTGTCATATTTTTACTTCCTCCTCTTTTATATTTTAAATTAAAAAATTAATCCAGCAATTAATCCTATGAATGCTCCTACCAATACTTGTATTGGTGTATGTCCTAGAACTTCTACTAATCTTTCTGATACTTGAACTCCTGTTAATCCTGGTGTTTCTACAATTTTGTTTAACATTGCTGCTTGTTTTCCTGCTGCTCTTCTTACACCACATGCGTCATACATTACTACAAGTGCTACAATTAATGACAATGCAAATAATGGTGTATTTACTCCTTCGTATTTCCCAATTAAAGTTGCTAAACCTGAAACAACAGCTGAGTGTGAACTTGGCATTCCACCCGCTCCTATAATTCTTTTAAAATTGAATTTTTTCGTGGTTACTAAATCATAAATTAATTTAAATAATTGTATACCAAACCATAAAAAAAATGGTACATAAATATATTTATTTTGTACAAATCCCATAAAATTGTTCATCAAAACGTTTCTCCCCTTTATTTTGTATTATTCTTTTGCATCGAAGTTTTCTTCTTTTACTTCGCCATCTTTATTAATTAGAATTGTTATTTTCTTTTCTGCTTCTTCTAAAGTTTTGTTACATTCTTTTGAGATTTTTATTCCTTCTTCGAACTTTTCTACGGATTGCTCTAAATTTAATTTTCCTTCTTCAAGTTCTTTAACTATATTTTCTAAATCTTCCATATTTTCTTCAAAAGTTTTTTTCATTATTGTTCTTTTACCTCCTCTGTAGCAACATTAACAGTATAGAACATAACTGCAGCCGTAGTTTCTTTATTCCTTGCTACAACATTATATACATCTCCATCTTTACTATCTATTGTGTAATAAACAGAGTCATCTTCACCTCTATATTTTTTAGCTAATTCTACCGCTTTGTTCTCATTATCTGTTCTGTTTTCTTCTGGGTTTACTATTGGGTCATTTGGTGAAGGAGGAACTATTGCTCCAACTCCATCGTTTTCTGTTGTTTTTTCGCTTGAAGTTTCATTTGAAATTTCATTTGATTCTACTGCTGTGGTTTCTGTATTTGTTTCTTCTATATTATTTTCTTCAATAACATTTTGCGTATTACCCTTTGTTATAAAATACATAATAGCTACAACAACTGCAATAACTATAATTATTATACATACAATTTTAGCTATATTTAATTTATTTTCCTTTGCATGTTTACTATTTTTCATAAATTAAATATCCCCCTTATTTTAATCTTGAATTTTAGCTTGCTTTGTTCCATCGTAAAACTTTAAGTCTATAATATCTTCACGTTTTAATTGTTTTACACTTTTTATAATTTTTCCATTTTTTTGTGCAATTATATAGCCCCTTGCCATTGTTTTCAATGGACTTAGTGCATCAAGTTTTGCAACTAATTCTATATAGTTATTACTTTCTTGTTTTAACTTTTCTTGCATCTCATTTAACATTGTTTTTATTATCATATCTAATTTTAAATATTGTTCTTGTATATGTCTTGTAGGCTCTTTAAATACTACACTAGACATGCATTTTTGATAACGTAGTTTCATGAATTCTAAATTTTTAAGTAAAGACATTCGTAACCTATTTTGATAAGTTATAATTTTTTGCTTTGTTTCATAAATATCTGGCACTGCCAATTCTGCTGCTGCAGAAGGTGTTGGTGCCCTTAAGTCTGCTACAAAATCTGAAATTGTAAAGTCTGTTTCGTGACCAACTGCCGATATAATTGGAATTTCAGAATTGTATATACTTTGTGCTACAATTTCCTCATTAAAAGGCCACAAATCTTCTAAAGAGCCTCCACCTCTAGCTAAAATCAATATATCTGCTAGTTTGTTTTTATTCATATATTCAATACCATCTGCTATTTTTTCGGCTGCACCTTCTCCTTGTACAGGAACTGGTAATAGACGAATTACAACATTTGGATTTCTTCTAGTTGAAACATTTATAATATCACGGATAACAGAGCCAGTTTGTGATGTTAATACGCCTATTACTTTTGGCATTTTAGGAATTATCATTTTATGTTCTGCATCAAATAAACCTTGTTTTTCTAATTTTTCTTTTAGTTGTTGATATTTAGTATATAAATCTCCTAAGCCTTCTTCTTCCATAGCTTTTGCATAAATTTGGTAAACTCCATCTCGTTCAAACACAGATACACTTCCAAAAATAAATACCTTCATTCCATCTTTTGGCATGAAGTTTAGTTTTTGTGCATAAGATTTGAACATTACGCATTTAATTAGTGAATTCTCATCTTTTAAAGTAAAATACATGTGACCTGTATAATGATTTTTAAAATTTGATATTTCCCCTTTTACCAATACTTCGCTTAAATATTCATCTTCTGCAATTTTATTTTTTATATATTGGTTTAAGCTTGATACTGTTATTGCCATGTCTGCATATTTCATATTTTTCCCTCTTCGCTATTTTTTACAATACTTGCTAGAACACCATTTACAAAGTTTTTAGATGAATCTTCCCCATATTTTTTTGCTAATTCTACTGCTTCATTAATGGCTACTTTAAATGGTATTTCTGTATGTTGCAATTCATAAATTGCTAATTGTAAAATAGCTAAATCTATTTTAGAAATTCTTTCTATTTTCCAGTCTTCTTTTAGATTTTCTTTAATCTGGTTAATAATTTTTTCCTTGTATTTTTGTATTCCAAAAATTGTTTCTTTTATGTATGTTTTAGCATTTTCATCTGTTATATCATTGCTTTCTTCATATAATTTAATTGCTTCTTCTAAATCCTCTTGTTTTTGAATTTCTAAACTATAAATTAATTTAAATGTTTGTTCTCTAATAGCTGTTCTGTTCATACTTTTCCCTTTCTAAGTATGTTATTTATTATATTTTGTCTATAAATCCTTTTAGTTTTGCTTTTACTTCTTCTTTATTTTGCTGCACATAATTTCCTATTAAAGCCCCCAATACCAGAATAACAATTGCTAGTATTAAATCATGTAATCTAGTTATTAAAATTAAGATTGCTATAATAACACCTATAATTGCACCTTTATAGTTGTTCCAAAATTCTTTTATGTTCATTTTTATCACTTTCCTTTCATTTTAGGCAATTTTTATTGTATTATAATTTATTCACTTACTTGCTTTGGAGCAACTTTTTTAACAGTTATATTTACTTCTTTTACTTCTAAATCTGTTGCTGTTTTAATTTTTTCTTTAATTCTTTCTTGTAAATTTGCAGATAAATCTTTAATAATTGCTTGCTCGTTTACAATTAAATTAATAAATACTTTAACATTATTTTCTTTGTCTAACTCAACTCTGGTTGTTACATCTTCTGCACTTTGGAAATTTAAGGCAACAGAATTAACTAAGTTTTCTATTGTTTCTTTTGAAATCATAAGTTTTCCACTTTCATTTTCTAAAAGTACACCTTGTCTATCTTTGATTTGTTGTTTAGATGTTGAATCAAAAAAGATACATTTAATAGATAATAAAATAAATACAACACTAAACCCAAGTATTACTTTGCTTGATGTTTCTCCTACTATAAGCTTTGTTACAATTTCTCCTACTAGCGCTGTATCTAACCATCCAAATACTAATAAGCATAGAATAATTGATACTATTAGCATAATATCTGAATAAATAATTAGTGTAATTTTTTCTAAAATTTTCATTTCATTTCCTCCTACTTTTATTTTAAAATTTTTAATTCTCATTATTATATTCATTATTATTTTCTTCTGTTTCTTCTGTCTCTTCTGCCTTTTCTTGCTTTTCTTCTGAATTTACAATATCTGTGTTTACGCCCTGAACATGTACATTAACTTCTTCTACTTCTAAACCTGTCATACTTTCAACTGCTTTTTTTACTCTGTTTTGAATTTCAAAAGCTACATCTGGAATTCTAGTACCATATTCTACAATGATATTAACATCAATCTTTGCTTTAGTTTCATTTATATCTACTTTAATTCCTTTTGCTAAATTCTTTTTTCCACTTAAAACTTCAGATATACCACCTGCAAATCCTCCAGACATACTTGCTACTCCTGATACTTCTGATACAGCTACTCCTGCGATAACTGCTACAACATCATTTGATATTTTTATCCCCTCGTTTTCTGTTTTTATTTCTTCTTCTAATTCTACTACCTCTCCATTTTCTTTGTTTTCTTCACTCATATTAAATTCCTCCTTTTGATATCAAAAAATTGATATACTTAAATTTCTATTAAAGTATATCAATTTTTTACCATTTTTACAACCGTTTTTGAAAAAAAAGTTGGAAGTAAAATATTTTTGTGTGATTTCAAAACTTCCTTATGTCAATAATATTAATATATTCTTCCTCCATGTTTTTATATAATGTGCAAAAAGAAACATTCTTAACTGCATATGTCATTAAATGACAATACACTTATTTTTTATTTTGTGTCATAATTATTATAATCGATTATATATAGGTGGTTTTATGATTAAAGAAAAAAGGAAGTCTAAGAATTACACTCAGGAAGTAATGTCTAAAATTCTTGGTATTAGTTTAAGACAGTATGTTAGAATTGATAATGAAGAGGATTTACCAAGAAGGGATGTTCTTAGAAATTTAATCGCAGAATTAGATTTGACTGATGAAGAAATTGGAAAGTATATTAGAAAAATGACTAAGAATATAGCCTGATTAAATAGGGCTTATTTTTTTATTTTTTTGCTATATGTATGTTTTCAATTTCTGCTTTTAATTCTCTTGCAATTATGTTTTGTATTTGTGCTATTTCTTCTTGTTGTATTTCTTCTGCTCCTATTATTACGCTGACACTTTCGTTGTTTACAAATACTACGTTGTTTTCAAAGCCTTTTGTTCTAATTAGATTTTCGCATATCATTATACTATTTTTTGTGTTATTGATTTTTGTGATTTCCTCTGTTGCAGTTTGTTTTTGTGTTTCTAATGAATTTGTGCTGTTTAATATTTTTTCGTATGTTTCTATCATTTGTGAATACATTGTGTCACGTTCTAATTTTGATTTTGTGAAATAGTCATTATCATTAGAACTATTGGTATCTATTGTGTTATTTGCTTCATCTGTTTGATTTGTACTTTCATTATTCATCGTGGTGTTATTTTCATTTTGATTTTCTGTTTCATTATTACTATCACTTGCACTTTCTGTAGCTACATCATTACTATTTACCAAAGTTGCATCTCCTACGTCCGCTAATTGCATATCATCATTACTTTCCATTTGCATTGCAGTTTCCACAGATGCTTGTTGTTTTGTATTTGTTGTATAATTTAAATATCCTGCTGCCATTAACATTAATACAATAACGTAAATAATAACTTGATTTTTCTTAAATAATTTCATTTAATATCATTCCTTTCATAATTCTAATTATATTAAAAACCACAAAATATTAATTATTTTAATTCATTTCAAATACTTGTATTTTATGGGTAGCAAGTCCTGTTACCGCTTCTACTGCTTGTATGATATTTGCTTTAATTTCAGCATTTCCAGCACCTTTAGCTGTAATTATTGCACCCTCTACTTTTGGTTGAATAACTTTTTGCGTAATAGGTGTTTTTTCTCCATCTTGCTCTTGATATATAATATCTTTTTGTGAATCTGTTTCTTCTATTTTACGAGTCCCACCCGAAGTGTCATTTTCTTCTGTGTTGCTTGTTTTTGTTGTTTCATTATACATTGCTACTACTTGGCTCGTTTCTGAATAATTAACAAATGCTTTGACTTCTCCAACACCTTGTATTTTTGAAAGAATATTTTCTAATTGTTCTTCTAAATTATTGTTAGTATCACTATTTTCTAGGTTTACATTAGTTTGGTTAGTAACTCCTGCATTTGCCAATTGCTTTGATGTGCTATTTTCATCTTGCTTTGTGGTTTGTTCTTTTCCATTCCAAATTAAATTAATAAATACAATAGTGATAATTAATAAGACAATAAAAAAAACTAAATTTTCTATTTTTCTTCTATCGCTTTTCTTTCCATTCTGTTCATCACTTTTAAACATTCCCTTTAGTTTATCACTAAACATTTTTCATTCACCCCATATTCTTCTATTAAAAATTTTTTTATGTTTTGAATGTCAGATTTGCTAATGCCTTTATCATCTTCATTGTTTCCTGATGTTTCTATTTCATTTTTATTATTTTGAGTAGATGTATCAATTGGTTTTATTTTTTGAATTTGTACTACAATTTCATTTTCTAAACTCTTTTTTTGTGTATTTTCTTCTTTACCTTCTTCTGGCTTTTGAACATTTACTGTTATTTTTTCTATTTTAGTTTCTTCTTCTTTATCTGATATTTGTGCTTGTATTTTACAATTTGTTACTTTATATCCTTGTTCTTCTAATTTTTTTGTAACATCTTTTTCTAACTCTTGAATATACAACTGTTCAATTCTATCTTCCACAGAATTTTGCTGTGAACTAGCACTTGCTTCAACTGTACCATATTGTTCTAAGTTAAACTCATTTAAATTTAATTTTTCTTTATTAGATATAAACGGAGAAATTATTGTAAATAAAACGTATATTCCCATTACCATTCGAATATATTTTTTTGTTTTATTATTGGGAAGTAACATTTCTAATATTGATACTATAACAATTGCAAGACCTAGTCCTTTTACCCACGAACTTATAAAATCTATCATTTGTATATCTCCTCTATCTATACATCATACCACTATTAGATATTTTCAAAACTAATGCTGTGCCAACAATAATCATCACAGAAATACTACTTAATATCGCCAAAAATATTTTAAAAATATCTCCTATTTCCTCTAATAATTCAGTTATTTTTTCATCTGCAATTATTTGTGTGACACTTGCGAGTAATTTATATGTAATTGTTAACATTGCTAATTTTACAATAGGCACCAAACAAATTCCTAAAATTATTATAACTCCAACTAGTCCAACTGCATTTTTTAAAATAATACTGCAACCAAGCACAGTATCAACTGCATCACCTAATATCTTTCCTACAACTGGAATTGCAGAACTAACAACTGCTTTAGTCGTTTTAGCTGTTATACCATCTACACTACTTGACAAAGTGCCTTCTAATGATATTACTCCTACGAATATTGTTAAAACAATTCCTAAAACCCATACAATTCCTGATTTTAACGTTTTTGTTAATTTGTCTATCTTAACCTTGTCAGAAAGTTTTGATATAATAACCAATGCAGTAAAAATCATAACAAGGGGTATAAAAATATTTTGAATCATATTGCCAATAAAATTTATCATAAATAAAATAATTGGCTCAATCATACTGCTTGTAGCAATGCTTCCTGTAGATATCATTAGCGTAATCAAAAGTGGAACCAGTAAATTCATAAATGCTACTAAATTAATAGTAGTATTTTGCACCATTTTTACAATATCTGAAAAACTAGCCATAATAATAGTAATAATCAAAATATATTGAACATAATAAATCAGCTTTGAAATTCCATCATTTTCTAGACTTTCACTAATTGCTTTTAAAACACTATGAATAACAATAATAACCAAAATACTACCAACAGCCTTAAAGCTAGTCAAAAACTCTGAACCTAACAAGCTAAGTAATTTTTTGCCAAAAGTAGAATTATCAACTTCTCCCTTAATCGCATCCTCTAGCACATCTTTCATATCAACATCTTCAAAAAACTCACCCTTATACGACTCTGACTTTTCTAAAAAATCTTCTATTCCAAATTCTTCTTGCTGGCTTGACAAAACATCTTCATTACTCGCATAAACACAGAAAATTGGAGAAGTGAAAAAAAT
The DNA here is from genome assembly GCA_964487865.1 of uncultured Clostridium sp. Taxonomy (GTDB): domain Bacteria; phylum Bacillota; class Clostridia; order TANB77; family CAG-508; genus CAG-269. Next base: position 15,903 of record CAZASP010000010.1, read on the forward strand.
AGCTATTAAAACATTTAATAATAAAAAAATAACATTTTTTCTCATCTTTACTCCTTCTTTTGTGAATTCGTCCTATTTTAGGACAGGCACTAGTTTACACAGATTATGTAGGTAAAACTTTTAATATTATTTCTAATAAACTAGAAATAATAGGAATTGACATTGATATAATTATTATTTTACTTCCTATTTCTATTTTACTAGCAATAGCTCCTTCTCCTGAATCCTTGCATATGCTAACTGCAAATTCTGATAAAAAGGCAATTCCTGTTATTTTTAGTAATAACGTCAAAAAAGTACCATTAATTGATGCCTTGCTAGCTAATGACTGCAATAAAATTATAATTCCTTTTAAATCATCAATTACTAATAATACTATCAATACACCTGTTAACAAGCTAATATAAATTGCAAATTCTGGTCTATATTGTTTTAGTAAAATAATAATGATTAACGCTATAAGAGCAATAGCCAATATTTTTATAATTTGCACTATAATTGCCCTCTCTTTCATAAACTTTAATATTATAGATTAAATATTGCTCGTACTGTGTCGAATAATCTGCTTATTTCTTTGATTACCATTGTTAAAACAATTACTAACCCTGCTAGTGTTGTCATCATTGCTTGGTCTTCTCTTCCTGCTCTTACTAAGACTTGATGTAGTACAGCAACTAGTATTCCAATTGCTGCTATTTTGAATAATAGGTTGATGTCCATTTATATTTTCTTCCTTTCTTTTTGCATCTTTTAATTTTGTGTCTTTTATTTTTGTATCTTTTTTTACAATAATTTGTTTTATAATTTTGTTTAACATAAGATTATTACTATGGCTAGTCCTATGGTTATACCTAACTTGCTGTATAGTTTCTCATTTTTTTCTCTTTGTTCTTGTGCTTCTTTTAGTTGAGTTTCTAAGAATTTTTGCGTTATTTCTATTTGACTGATTTGTCCTTCTACATCAGTTTGTCCTAGTAATTTTGATAATGTTTTTAATACATATTTATCTTCTTTGGTTAAGTTATTTTCACTTTCATTAATGGCTTCTTCCCATGCAATGTTAGCCGTTTTTGTTTTCATTTTTTCTTTAGCTTTTTTAAATATTTCAGATATGCTATTTTTAGTATTTTCTGCAATTTCACCAAAGATTTCTGGTATTGGTTCATATGTAAATTTTATTTTTGACTGAAGCATGTTTAATGCGTTTTTTATTTCTTCTAATTCTTTTACCCTAAAAACATACTTTCTTGAAATATATCTTCCAAGTAAAGTACAACCTAATAAAATTAAAAATAACATAAAGTATTTTATAATTTGCATCAACATTAAAACTCCTCTTAAATATAATTATATTATATTCTTGTCCTTTTGTTTTAGAACTTTTTTCTTAGATTTATAATTAATGAATATATTAAAATTTTACAAAAAAAACACCTTTTCTATTTGTTTTGTTTCAATAAGATAGTTTATTTCATCATTATTTTTTATGTCTTCCATTGTTTTTCCATGCATTGTGAATATTCCTTTTACACCAGCTGTGATGATTTCTTTAATTGCTTGTACGTCTTCTTTTGAACCTATTTCATCACAAGCAATTATTTCTGGTGCCATAGAGCGTATTAGCATTCTCATACCTTTTGATTTACTAATGTTTTCGATTACATCTGTTCTAATTCCTATGTCATTTTGTGGTACTCCTTTATACATGGCAGCAAGTTCGCCTCTTTCATCAATTACTCCGCAAGTCATTCCTTTGAAGTTTATTTCATCTATTCCATTACTAAGGTTTCTAATTATATCTCTTAATAAAGTAGTTTTTCCTTTTCCTGGTGGCGAAACTATTAATGTGTTATAAATAGTGTTATTTTCAAAATCGATTATTTCTTTTATAAGATATTGACTGCAACCTATTACTTCTCTTGCAATTCTGAAATTTAAACTTGTTACATATTTTAAATTTAATATCTTTTCATCTTGAATAACTGCTGTACCTGTTATACCTACTCTGTGTCCCCCTTTGACGGTAATAAATCCATCACATATCTGATTTTTATATGCATAAATAGAATTTTCACATAATCTTTCTAGAATTTGTAAGATTTCGTTTGAACTTATTGTATATTCAATAATTATATCTGCTTGTCTTGTTTTTAAAATAATTGCTCTTTGTGTTCTAATTCTAATTTCTTGCAGATTTCTTTCTAAATTTTTATCTTGAATAATTGTATTTTTTAAAAGACTATAAATTGGATTTGGAAAATATCTTAGTATTTCTTCTATGTTTTTCACTTTAACCCCCAAAAAAAGAACATATATTATATATAATATATGTTCTTTTTATTTATTTAGAACTTAGCTTGTATTATTATTTTTTATTGATAACTACTCTGTAAATAATACCTGTATTTTCATCTTTTTCAAATTCTACTCTATATGCAGTTTCTGTTTCTACATTACCTTTTAATATTGTTATGTTTTGATCTGTAGCTTCAAATTCTTCTCCGTCAAAATGAATTTCTTTTATTTTTCTATCTTCACTTTCTTGAGACTCATTGTTTAATTGTATAGTAGATAATAATCCTTTAACAGTAACTCCTTTTAAATTAGTGCTTGCATAGTTTTCAAATTTTGTATTAAATGTGTTTACTTCTACCTCGTTGATTTCATTAATTTCATTTTTTTTGGAATTATAATACATTTGTGGAATAATATATTGTAAAGGATTTTCATTTTCTTCTAAGCCTAGTTCTTCCATTTGTTTTTTATTTACATTTTGTATTCTTTCACTAATTGCTTTTATTAATGCATTACTTTGTTCTTCATCTAAACTACTTAATAATAAGTTATTATCATCTTTAAATTCTTCTATATTTATATTTTCTGCAAATTGTACTGTATTTTCTAAATTATATTGATATTTTACTTTATCCATTTCTAAAGACAACTCATAGTTTTCTACAATATTTTGCATAGTTTGTAAACCTGCCAATTTAATTACAAAGTTTAATTTTTGTATTTCACTATCATTATCAAGTTGCACTTCTAAGTTGTATTGTATATCATTTTCAGATGTTGTTTTGTTTAAATTAATTGATACTTCTTGTGTTGTTATTAATATACTAATAAGTTTTCCTTTTGTTTGATATACAGTTATTTCTATGTTTTGGCTGTTTAATTCTGTATTATTATGTAGTTGTTCAATCATATCGTCAATATCACTTGTTCTAATATTAGCAGAGTTTCTCTGAATTTTTATATATTCATTAATTTTATCTAATGTTGCATTGTCTGATTTTAAATTTTCTAGTATTTTAATAATAACATTTTTTAATTTCTCACCATTTAAAGTTAGTTTATATCCTTTGTTTTGATCTTCTTGAATTTTACTAAAATCACTGTTTTGTAATTCATTATTGATTATTCCAAAATAAGTATCTTTTATTCGTTGTGCTTCTTCTGCAGTGAATTCCACTTGAGACATTTCTTCTATTTTTTCTATTTCATCAGCACCTTGAATTAAAGAATTCTCTTGGTTTGTGTCAATTGATACAAATTTACTTCCTACATAGTCAGTTTGAATTCCAATTATATTTTCTATTTGTCTATATATTAATGGGAATGTTACATTTTCTGAATAATTTAAGCTAATATTTTGTTCAGTTTCAGAATTAGCTGTGTCCACTTGTCCATTAAATGTTAAATTTATACGATTTATATTATCAAATTGTTGTTGTCCATCAGTTGCTGTAATATTAACAGATATTGTTCCTTCATCTAAATATGGCGTGTTGTTTCTTTTTTCAAAATATTCTTTTAACTGTGAGTCTATAAATCCTTTTTCTGTTTCTCCTATTTGAGATATATATTTAAAGAATAATTCTTTGTTGCCTTTAAATACATCAGTTGCTAAATAAGCAAAAGCAACACCAACTAATATAACAATAATTATAAGTAGCACAATTATTATTAAAATTAATTTTGAATTTTTCTTTTGTCTCATTTTGGACACCCCTTTAATTTACTTCATATTACTTTTTATTCTTCCCAATTATGATAAATATTAGACACATCATCTAGGTCTTCTAACCTTTCAATTAATCTTTCCATTTTTTCTACGCCTTTTTCATCTAATGCAACTGTTGTAGTTGGAACCATTTGTACTTCTGCTTCTAAAAATTGAATACCTGCTTCTTCTAATTTTTCGCGTACTGATGTAAAGTCTGATGGTTCTGTTGTAATTTCATAAATTTCATCAAATGTTTGAAAATCTTCTGCTCCTGCATCTAAAGCTAACATCATTAATTCTTCTTCGTCCATTGATATTGTTTCTTTTTCAATTACTATAACTCCTTTTTTATTAAACATATATGATACGCATCCAGTTGTACCTAAATTTCCACCAGATTTATCAAATGCATGTCTAACCTCTGCTGCAGTTCTGTTCTTATTGTCTGTAGCTGCTTCAACAATTACAGCTACTCCATTTGGTCCATATCCTTCATATGTAATTTCTTCATAGTTTTCGTTACTTGTAGATGCCTTTTTTATAGCATTGTTTATGGTGTCATTTGGCATGTTTGCTGCCTTACATTTTGCTATTACATTTTTTAGTTTGGAATTTCCAGCAGGATCTGGTCCACCTTCTTTTACTGCAATTAGTAATTCTCTTCCTAATTTAGTAAAGATTTTTCCTCTTGCTGCATCTGCTTTTCCTTTTTTTGCTTGTATGTTATGCCATTT
>CAZASP010000011.1:0-19306 GCA_964487865.1 uncultured Clostridium sp.
ATTATTATCTTTTTTAAGAAATATCCCTAATTGCACATTGCAATCTTTTGTGATATAATTGCAGAAAAATAATTAACAAAGTAAGGAGTGTATGCTATTGAATATGAGTTCAAATTCAAATAATACTGCTACTTTGGCTGAAAATAAAGTGTTAATTTTGTATGTTTTAAATTTTACTGATAGAGAATTTAAACAAGATGATTTGTTTAAAATTATTACTTCTATTAATAATATAAATTATTTTTATTTTAAACAAGTTTTAACAGATTTAATAGATTCCAATTTAGTGGGTACTTATACTAAAGATGAAGAACAAGTTGTTAAAATTACTTCACAAGGCAAAGATGCATATTTTCTTACTAAAGATGTACTACCAGGAATTATGAAATTAAAGGCTGATAATATTTTTGCAAAAGAGTTTTCTTCTATTGAAGAGGAATCTTCTGTTATTGCAGAGTTTATGCCTAAAAATGAAAATGAATATACTATAAATTGTAAAATTGTAGAAAATAATGAAACTATTTTTTCTGTAAAAACTTTTGCTGGTTCTCGTGATAGAGCAAAACGCATTGTGGATAATTGGAAACAAAATGCTACTACAATTTATCCTCAAATCTTGAATTTACTTTTGCAAGATTTTAATAATCAAAAAGAAGACATTTCTTAAGTGAAGTGCCTTCTTTTTTATTTTTTAATTTTTCTATTCATATTTGAAATTTAACTAATTATATTTTAAAAAGTAAATATCTAAATGTTTGCTAAAATATCAAACATAAAATTGCAAATATAAATACTTTCATCATAATTTCTATAAACAAATTATAATTTGTACATTTTATTCCTATATTATTAATTTTATCAAAACCATCTACTAGTTTGTCTATTTCTTCTTGTGATGATATTTTTTTCTCTTCCATATACTCTTTTGCTAGATATCTTGCTTTTGTCATAGCATCATTTTCAAGGAATGCTCTTACTGTATAGTAAATCATACTAAGTATTAATAATATAGCTAAAAACATCATTTTATAAGGTAGTATTTTAAAAATTACCAAAATACTTGTTATTAAAAAATACAATAAATATATATTAGAGAAAATAAAATTGAAAAGTAATAGCTTTTTGCTTTGTATTGAGTGTAAACATTCATGTGCAATTGTTTGTATTCTTGTGTAGCTTTTTTGTATATTTCCAATTAATATTTTATTGGTTATGGCTATATATAAACTCGCTTCTGCTTGATTGTTTTCTTCTATTTGCACAGTTTCATTTTTTAATTTTTTCAAATATTCTTTACATATCTCTATATTGCTTGGATAAGCTTTTGATAAATTATCTAATTCCTCGTCATCAGCTATATGCTTTAATTTTTTTGTGTTGTATTCAAAAATGTATTTTAGAACAATAATTGCTATTAATATAACAATTCCTACTATAATAAATTCCATTTTTTACCTCGTTTTATTTTTTATTGCATTACATCTCGTATTGCTTCTCCAATAATTTTATTTATATCTGCAATTACTACATTAAATTTTGTTTCTGTATCGAAGAATTTTTTTGCTTCTTCTATCTCGATTAATTCACTATATAAATTTTGCATTTCTTTTAATTTTTCTTCATCTTGCTTCCCTGTTTGCATAGCTGTAATTTGTGTTTCATATCTAACTTTTTCAAATTTAGCCATTTTTTCTTTTAAACTTGTATTTAGATTTAAAGCTTGTTTTGCCATTTTATAATTATTGTATTCTTCTGATTGTCTTATTTCTTGTGCTAATCGGTTAGCAGTATCATATATATTCATATCAAATTATTCCCCCTCTTGTGTTTCTAAAGTTTCAACTGGTGTTGGTGCTTCTAATACAATTTTAGCTGAGATTGGACAAATATTAACAAATGTATTTCCATCATTTACGGTTATTTCATTTCCTTCTAAGTCTTGATATATAGTTTGTTTGTCTCTTGCTTCTTTAATACATTTAATTTTGATTGCCTTACCATTTGTTATATAATATCCATCAAAAGTTCCAATATTTTTTAATCCTTGCCTGCCCTTATTTTCTGTATCACTTAGAGTATAGTTATCACAGAAAGTAATTATAATATTTTTTACTGTTATTGGTTTTTCAGTTACCCAATCTGTTTGTTCTTTTCCTCTTGCATATCTTTCATAAACTTTATTTTCTTCATCATATTCATATTTAACAGTTTGTAATTGAGAATGTGGAATAGTTACACTTACTGCTCCTTGACCTTCTTCTAGATTTACTTCATCTGTTACATAATTTAATACACTCTCTGCATCTGATGTTGTTTTATATTTTTTATTTTTAGCAGATGTTAACAGCTTTTCTGTGCTTGTTACTGCATTATGTGGTGATGCTTTATCTTTAACTCTTGAAAATGTTGTGCCATCTTCTGCAATTCCATCAATTTCATCAATACTAAATTTTTTAACGTCACTACTTGCTTGTGGACTTTCTCCAAAATGTGTATAAATAGCGTCATTTTCCATAGCATAGTCTATAAAATAATGTCTAGCACTTCTTACAGGACCTATTTTCTCAACATCAACTCCTTTAAATAAAGCCATTAATCTAGTTTCTCCACCTTCAACAATTATTTCATATACCATGTAAGCTTGTTGTAAACCCGCTTGTGGCCATGCATCTTTGTGATTATCAATCATAACAGCAATAGGTCTTTCATTTCCTTTAAATATTTGCACAGTATTTTCTTCAGCTTTTTTATCTACATTGTCTTCTACAGATGATGTTTCTTCATTTTGTTTATTTTGCATTATTTTATATCCTAAAAGTGCTCCTCCACCTATAATTACAAGAACTAAAATAGCAATTAATATTTTAGTTCCATTTTTTCCTCTTTTTTCGTTTTTCATCTGCATTTTCCCCTTTCTATTTCTTAATGTGTTTTTATGATGTCAAAAGCATTTTCATATTTTCTTTTTCACGTATTTTACACTATCTTTTATTATCGATTCATTTTTAAATCTGTCAATATCTTTTCTTCTTTTAATCTCATTATTTTTTTGTCTTCACCTTGTATATGGTCATACCCCATCAAATGATAAAAGCCATGTACTATCATGTAACTTAATTCCCTTTCAAAACTATGACCATATTCTTCAGCTTGTTCTTCAACTTTTTTAACTGCTATAACAATGTCGCCTAAAACATCTTCATGTATAAAATCATTATTTCTTATTTTAAGCTCTAACTCGTCCTTCTCAAACATAGGAAAAGAAAGTACATCAGTAGTTTTGTTAATATTTCTATAAGTTTTGTTTATTTCTTGTATATTTTCTAAAGTTGTTAATGTAATTGTTACTGACAACTTAGAATTTTCTATACTTTCTTCTTTGAAACATTGTGATATTACTTTCTTTACTATTTCTTCATATTCTTTTTTTTCTTCTATATCATTGTATAATACTTCATACATGTTTATGCAACTTCCTTGATTTTAGTATATTTTCCTTCTGATTTATATGAGTCTCTTATTTGTTTCATAACACCATAATCTACTAATTTTCTTTTATAATATCTTAAAATCTTTGTATAGTCTGTTTTATCTTCTCGTAATTTTTTCATATCATTTTTTATAAATAATATTTCTTTTTGTTTAATATATTCTATAAAATCTGTTTCTTTTAGCTTTGTTATTTCTTGATAACGATTCCAAAAAGCCTTGTATTCATCTCTTGCTTTTGGAGAATCCCAATATACTTTAGTAGATAATAGTTTTATATTATAATCTTCTATTAAATTAATTAACATAGAGTAGGCTCTTTCTCTTTTAGCAGCCATTTTTGTATCTTGAACTAATATTCTAGCATCTTTTAGTAATTTTTCATAACATTGCTCAGCAACAATAAGTGGCAAGCTATGTGTAAATAGTTTTCTACTTAAACCAAGTAAGACCATATTTTTTTCAATGTTATCCCTACTATCTAGTTTTCCTACTGAATAAGATTCATATTTTTCATACTCTTCTAACACATCTTTGTTAGTTTCATCAGGATTCAATTCTATTTTTAAAGATAATATGTTTTGTATATATTCTTCTAATGTATAGAATATTTTTGTATAAATCCAATCTTTTGTAGAATCATATGTACTAGTGTTATCAGCAACTTTAATAGAATAATTTTTTAAGATAGCCTTATATAAAGAGTCCATTTTTGATAAATAAAATGGGTGATATTTTTCTAGTATTTTTTCTTTTCCATCTACTTTAATTCCTTCGTAATCAAGTTCTATTAAATATTTTTGTTTTCTATATTTGTATTCTATGTATTCACTTTCTTTTAAACTAGTTATTTCATAATACCTTGATAATGCATTTTTTTCGAATTCAGATGCGACATCATTTTTTACTTTTTTATAAATAGAATCCATTACATATTTATCTAATGCTTCTAAATATGCTTCATAAGTGTTTTCGTATTTTTTTTCTAATTCTTCACTATTATAATCGTCGTTATTTATATAATTTTCAAAGCTTTTTATAACAGAATTTCTTTTTCTTGAAATTAATATACCATTAATTCCTATTCTAGTTGGAATTAATATCCTTGTTAATGTTCTAGTTATTTTGTTAAAAAAACTTTTGTCTGCACCTGTAATTTTAAGGCTTTTTTCTTCCATCTTTATGCTTCCTTTCTCAAGGTAATTAGTTAGCTTGTTAACTAATTCCTTTTAAAATACAATTTTTTCCTTAGTCCCTATATTTTCTAGCACTTCATAAGTAACATAAATATCAATACTATCTCCTTTGTCATAAGTATTAATATTTTTGCCTACTATTGATTCTTTATCTTCAATTTCTTTGTCTAGTTCTGCTTGTAATTGTTCTACTCCTACATTTTTAGCCTCTTCAATTTGATATGTTTTTTGTTCTTCTACTACTTCTTTATTTGTGATTTTTATTATAGAAATTGGTAAATAAAAGTTTGAAAATAATTTCATTTTGTTTTCCGTTTCTATTGTATCATAAATTTTAAATTTTGAAACCCCTTTATGAAAATTTATTTTAAAATTATTAAATTTTATACTATATTGATTTTGTATATTACCTGTTTCTTTTCTCTCAATTGCATTATAAGGAATATTTTTATATTTGGTATGCCATACTTTAGCTTGTATTTCTCCATTGCTATGTACATAACGAACTCCTGTATATTTTCCTTCCATCCAGCCATTTATAAGCACATCCCCTATATTTACTGTATCACCAACCTTTACATTAGCAGTTCCTGTTTGAGCATTAATTTTAGTAATAATTCCCACTTTATCTGAAATAATACTACAATAATCATTTTCATCTATAATATCTGGTTTTTCATCAGCTTTCACTATTTTTACAATAGCATTTGTACCTTTTAACTCAATACCCATCCATGCAATATCATTTCGCTGTAGTCTAATTGTATTAATAACTTCTTTAGTATCAATTTTGGATTTTATCTTTCCTGTTTTCAAACCTGCATTTTCCATATCTTGTGCAATATTTTCCAATTCCTTGCCATTTTCCTCTTGGATATCCACATTCCATACAAAATTTGAGGATACAATTATTAATAAAATCAATATTAGCAAAAAAGCAAAAAATATTTTTCTTTTTTTATATCGATTCCATAAAAAAGGCCAACCTCTTTTCTTTTTTATTTTTAATTTACATTTTGTCTTCTTTGCAATTTGGCAAACTTCTTTAAAATCATGTACCCCTACTCTAGCTTCTAATTCTATATCATTTTTTCTTTTCAAATGCCATATCATAATTTTGTGATTTCTACATAAATTAATAAATCGTTCTATATAATATCCCTCTACATTAATACATAAATATCCAATTAAATAGCTAAACAAAATTTTAATAATCATCCTAAAATCCTCACAGAATCTTTTTAAAATAAAGATATAATAAAAAATTAATCCACTGTTCTTTCTATATCAATACTCTCAATTTTTCCAGTTACTTTAATATCATCATCAGTCATATTCTCTAAATTCAGCTGAAAACCATTAATATTAATAATTCCAATATGCGTGCTAACCCTAACAAAAAATTCCTCATATTCCAAAATTCCCTTAAAATTCTCAATAATCATCTCATCAAAACCAGTGATAACAATTTTAGGAATATTAGAGCAAACCTCTTTTGGAAGTTCTAATATCTTATCAATTCTATTATACTCATGCTTTTTCATACTTTACAAAACAACCCTTTCTTATTATACCTTATTTTTCAAATTGCTCTAATGATTTGAATTCATACCCTAGGTTTTTTGCTTCTTTGATTACTTCATCTAAAATTTCTGTATTAGTTTTTGAGTTTCCATGTAATAGCATAATTTCTCCATTGTGTAAGTTATCTAATATTTTCTTTTTTGCTGTGGCCTTGTCAGGTTGTTTGTCTTCTTCCCAGTCTTCGTAAGCAAATGACCACATTACAGTTTGGTATCCTAGTCTGTTAGTAGCTTGTAAAGTATTTTCACTAAATTCTCCTTTTGGTGGTCTTATATATTTCATTTCATAATTAAATTTTTCATATATTGCTTGATGTAAGTCCATTACTTCTTTTTTGATTTTTTCTTCAGTTAATTCTGGCATGCTTTTATGGTTTACTGTATGGTTTCCCACAACATGACCTTCGTTTATCATTTGTTTTACTAGGTCTGGCTCTGAATTAACGTAGTGTGCAGTAATAAAAAATGCTGCTTTTACTTCATTTTCTTTTAAGGTATTAAGTATTTGTGAAGTGTAACCTGCTTCATATCCTTCATCAAAGGTTAAATAAATGATTTTTTTATCCTTGTTGCCTAAGCATATTCCATTATTTTCTTCTAATATCTTTTTATTTGTTGCTCCTACATCTGGTTGTTCATGATTTGTGTTCCTTTTGATTCCCCAACCTATTTTTTGATTACTAACTGCATTTGCATTGGTTAAAATTGCTTTTTCTTTAGCATTCATCGAAATAACACTTAAAGTAAAAATAGAAATAATTAAAACTCCAAATATTCCATACTTTATTTGTTTCATAGTATACTTACCTTTCTCCATTAACTATTTTATTTTTGAAAATTTTGGCTTAATGGTACCTTTATTATTAATTAAGCATCTCTGTTAAACATATGCAATTAATCGTGCAACTATTCTATTTTTCATATTTTCAATAGTTAAAGAGGTGGGCATTGCCCACCTCTTATGGATTTTTACTTTTTTCTTCTTATAATCCAGTCTTTTTCACATTTTATTGGTAATTTCATTTTTACTTTTTGTTCTTTTACACCAGGACTTATTTCGGTAATTTCTTCTTCTGTTTCATAATCCCATAGTCGCTCAATTTTAAATGGAACTGGCTCTATCTGGTTAGGAATAATTATTTCCAATAAATCGCCTATTTGTAATTTGTTTTTTATTTCTATGGTTGATTTTTCTTCTTGATATTCTACTATTTTTCCTCCAAATTCATAGTTTTCATTATATTGTCGTCCTGCATATTCTTGAATATCTTTGTTATTTCTGTCGTTGAAATAAAAAGTTGTTAAACCTCTGGTTTTTATTTTTTCTAATTCTTTTAAATATTTTTTATAATCATAGTTTTCAGGATTTTTTTCGTAGTCATCAATGGCATTTCTATAACAATTTACTACACTTGCTATGTAATATTCTGTTTTTAATCTACCTTCTATTTTTAAGCTGTCAACTCCCATTTCAATGATTTCTGGTAACTCCTTTATTAAACATAAATCTTTTGAAGAAAAAATACTTGTTCCATGTTCGTCCGTTTCAATTGGCATAAATTCACCCGGATTGTTTTTTTCTTCTGCATATAAATTATATGACCAACGGCAACTTTGTGCACAGTCTCCTAAGTTTGCACTTCTACATGATAAAAAGTCGCTTAAAAAGCATCTGCCAGAAAATGCAAAACAAATTGCTCCATGAACAAATATTTCAACTTCTAAGTCTTTAGGTTTATTTGCCATGATGTATTTTAATTGTTCTTTGTTCATTTCTCTCGCCATTATAACTCTTTTTGCACCATTTTTATACCAAAAGTTGCAGTCATGTAAACTGATAATATTTGCTTGTGTACTTACATTGATAGGTATAGATGGTGCATATTTTTTTAGTATTTCAATTACACCTACATCTGCTGCAATAATACCATCTGCTTTTAATTCTTCTAGTTTTTTTGCCATATTGATGATTTCTTCGTATTTCTCGTCCCAAGCAAATATATTTAAAGTTACATATATTTTTTTATTTATTTTATGTGCATATTTTATGGTTTTTTCTAGGTCTTCGCCTTTCATGTCTGCTCTTGCCCTTAAAGACAATGAAGATGTTCCACAATATACTGCATCTGCTCCATATAGATATGCTATTTTTGCTTTTTCATAAGAGCCTGCTGGTGCTAATAATTCTATTTTTTTCATTTTTTAAATAATTCCTTTTCAATAAAATTATAATTATTTCCTAAATAATTTGTAATATTATATAAACTTTTTTAAGTAAAGTCAAATGAATTTTTCATACTATATTTGATTTTTTTTTATAGTTATATTATAATTACCATAAGATAATAAATAAGCATTTAGTTTAAAAATAATTAAATTTTTATAATTATTTGTACGCTCTAAATAATAAGAAAGGAATAAATTTTATTATGCAAAATAATGATTTTAAAAGTAGAATCAAAAATTTTTCAATGCCTGAACAAAAAGATATAAATGACAAATTTATGTATTTATTAGATAGATATTTAGAAAACAATTCTTTTGAAAACCGAGAATTTTTATGCTACCTGACGTCTGCAATATTTTTAACATATAAAAAATTATATCCCCAATTAAGTATTTATATCCCATTTAGAATAAAAGCAGATATTAGTTTTATAAAAAATGTAAAAAAAGAATTAGCACTATATATAAGTAATACAAACCTTAATACAACATTTGATCCAACTCCAATTGAAAAAGATATTTCTGGAATTAGAATAATTTTAAATGATATTAATTTGTCTCTGCCACAAACTAAAGAATCTGCCATGTTATTCCATAATCCAGAGATACATAATCTTTATGTTGAATCTGCAAATAATTTTAATTTTGTAGATAAAGTTGACGATTATATATATTCTACTATTCATAATGGAAAAACTTATTTTGAACTAAAAAAAGAATTATTAAAAAGAATTATAGAAATTACGCCACCTGAATTTACAGAAGAAACAAAGCCTAATCCTTCATTTTCTAAGCTTCTTGAAGAAACAGAAAATATATACAAATATTTTATAGAGAATGATTCTTTACCTACTAACATGTCAGATGCAGATATAACTGAACTTGAAACATTAGCTAATGCTCTTCGTTCCAGAAGTCAAGATCCTTTACAATTTGCTATTTTACGTGAAACTTTACCTGTTGTTTTTGATGCACCACTTATTAAAAATGTATTGAAAACTTCTTATAAATATGATAAAGAGTCTTTGAAACCCTCTGCTTTTCAATCAATTTATTATAATTTAGATACTCCTTTTGGTCCTATTGAAGTACAATGTCAATCTAATAAAGCATATTATGCTGCAACTAAAGGTAGTTCTTATCACAGTGGACTAAAGGGTAAAACAATTAACATTAAAGACTTTTTCGAGTTAGTTAACCCTAATGATGAACATGATATTTCTTATTATTTGGATAACCTTGATGCAACATCTGCCGATGATATGATTTCTCCTTATGAACTTCCTGAATTTAAAACTCCAGAAGAAAGAAAAGAATTTATGAAAACGCCAATGGGAATTGCCTATTTGGAATCTGAAAAATATCGTGAAATGATTAAACACATAAAAATTAAAGATGAAATAGAAATAAATTCTGTTGGATCTAAAACTACTAAAAAAATAAATGCAAATACGTATTTATTTTCTTCTGCTTTAGCACTATCACCTTATATGAATGTGTGTAGTTCTGGTCATACATCTTTCACAAACGCTGGAATTCATCATAAAAAAATAATTGGTGAATTTGCAGAAGTTTTAAGAAAAAGAGATTCTAATACTTGTTTAAGAGATTTATTAATTAGACGTCTAGAACAATTAATTGAACATCCTGAAGATTTTGATTTAGATTTAAGCAGTTATTTACAAATTATAGAACAACATGATAATATGGAAACTCATTTACCAAAAGATATTTCTCAAAAAAATATTTTAAGTTATGCAGAAAAATTAAGAGAAAGAGAAACTTCTATAGATGAAGGAACACAAATTGAATAATTAATTGTACTTTAAAAGGAATGAATTAATTATAGTTCATTCCTTTACAATATTCTATTTTATTCTACTAACAGCCAATCCATCTCCAACCTCTAAAATTTCAGTTTGCAAATCTGGATTTTCACTAACTTCTTTAATATACTCTCTCAAATTTCTAACTGCGGTACGTTGTTTGTGTTTATTATAATCACTTAACACATATCCTTTATACAAAATATTATCTGCAAAAATTATGCCATGTGGCTGTATCATTCTTAAAGCCTCTTTCAAAAAGAAAGGATATTTTCCTTTAGCTGCATCAATAAATACAGCATCATACTTGTTGTTCAAAGTTGGAAGAATTTCAATAGCATCACCTTCATAAATACAAATTTTATCTTCAACCCCAACTTTTTTAATATTTTCTTTAGCCTCTTTTACTCTTTCTTCTTCTCTTTCAATAGTATCAATAATACCATCGTTTGCTAAAAATTCTGTAAAGCACATTGCTGAATATCCTACTGCTGTACCAATTTCCAAAATTCGCTTTGGCTTTATTTCTGTAAGATATTTTTCCATAACAGCTAAAGTATCATCCATTATAATTGGAATATTTTCTTGTAATGCTTTTTGTTTTATCTTTTCTAATTCTTGTTTGTTCATTTAATTTTCCTCGCTTGCAATAAAATGCAATTATTGATTACTACTTCTAGCAGTTCTTTCTCTTTCTTTACTGTCTAATATTTTTTTCCTTAAACGAATAGATTTTGGTGTTACTTCTACTAATTCATCATCTTGTATAAATTCAATAGCTTTTTCTAATGACATTTGAATTGGTGGTACCAAACGAAGTGCATCATCTGAACCAGATGCTCTGGTATTTGTTAAATGCTTTTCTTTACATACATTGATTGCTAAATCTTCTCCTCTAGAATTTAGACCAACTATCATTCCTTCATATACTTCTACCCCTGGTCCTATGAATAAATCTCCTTTGTCTTGTGCATTGTATAGTCCATAAGTTACAGACTTTCCACTTTCAAATGCTACAATTGTTCCTCTGACTCTTGCTTGTATTTCTCCTTTAAAAGGTTCATAACAATCAAAAATATGATTCATTGTTCCTTCACCTTTAGTATCTGTTAAAAATTCTGTTCTGTATCCAATTAACCCTCTTGCTGGTATTTTAAATTCAATTTTTGTATGTCCTAATTCTGCTGATTCCATGTTAACCATTTCAGCTTTTCTTCTACCCAATTTGTCAATTACATTTCCTACACAGTCATCTGGTACATTTACAACTAATCTTTCAATTGGTTCACATTTTACGCCATTAATATCTTTATAAATAACTTTTGGACGAGATACTAAAAGTTCAAACCCTTCTCTTCTCATGGTTTCAATTAAAATAGATAAATGAAGTTCCCCTCTTCCAGATACTTCAAAAGAATCTGGTGAGTCTGTTTCTTTTACTCTTAAAGATACATTTTTTTCTAATTCCTTAAATAATCTATCTCTAAGATGTCTTGAAGTAATAAATTGTCCTTCTCTTCCTGCAAATGGTCCGTTATTTACACTAAATGTCATTGAAACTGTTGGCTCGTCAATATCAACAAATGAAATCTTTTCTGGATTGTTGAAATCACAAATTGTATCACCAATATTAATATTTGTAAGTCCAGCAATTTCTATAATATCTCCTGCTTTTCCCTCTTCTACTTCAACTTTATTTAATCCAACATGTGTATAAACTTTAGCAATTCTTCCTTGTGTAATTTTATCTTCTTTACCGCAAATAGAAACTGGCATACCAGTTTTTATAACACCTCTTTCAACTCTACCTACAGCAATTCTTCCAACATAATCATCATAGTCTATATTTGAAACTAACATTTGAGCTAGTCCATCTTCATCACAATTTGGTGCCTTAATAGTGTTTACTATAGTTTCAAATAAACATGTTAAATCATCAGTTTCATCATTTAAATCCATTTTAGCAATTCCATTTTTAGCAGACGCATACACAACTGGAAAATCTAATTGTTCATCAGTAGCATCTAACTCAATAAACAACTCAATAACTTGGTCTACAACCTTTTCTGGCATAGCACCATGTCTATCAATTTTATTAATAACAACAATAGGCTTCAAACCTAAAGCCAAAGACTTTTTCAAGACCTCTCTAGTTTGTGGCATAGCACCTTCAAAGGCATCAACTAATAAAAGAACGCCATCAACTGTTTTTAGCACTCTTTCTACCTCTCCTCCAAAATCCGCATGACCTGGAGTATCAACAATATTAATTTTTATATCTTTATACATAACAGAAGTGTTCTTAGAAAGAATAGTGATACCTCTTTCTTTCTCTAAATCATTAGAATCCATCACTCTTTCTTCAACTTGTTCATTTTCTCTAAAAACATGGCTTTGCTTTAACATAGCATCAACCAAAGTAGTTTTACCATGATCAACATGGGCAATAATTGCTATGTTTCTTATTTTTTCGTTAATCATATAATTACTTCCTTTTCTAAAACATGTATACAACCTAATTATTATACAACTTTTAAAATATCTTGTCAAATGTGCAGTTGGGGACGTTTCTTCTTGCACATTACTGTGAAAGTTGCAATATGTTTTCCATTATTTCATTTGTTATTTTATCTAATACCTCTCTGTCTTTGCTTCCTTTATATTGACTGTAATCTAATGGTTTTCCATAAGTTATTGTAACTTTGCGGTTTTGCTTGTTTCCGCCTTTTATTCCGCATGGTAGTACTTTTGCACCACTTCTTACAGCAAGAAATGCAACTCCGTCTTTTATTTTTTCTCCTTTTTCTATTCCATTTCTTGTACCTTCTGGAAATATTGCTATACATTCTTCACTTTTTAATGTTCTTAGAGCCTCTTTCATTGGTACTATTTCTTTTTCATTTTTTCTTACTAAAATTGTGTCTGTGAAATACAAAACCATGTTGAGAAAAGGGTTTTTAGCGAGTTCTTCTTTTGCTAAAAATCGCATTTTTCTTGTTGATGTTACTAACATTACAGGTGGGTCTAAAAATGTTTTGTGATTTGCACAAAATATTAATGCTCCTTCTTTTGGTATGTTTTCCACTCCTTTTATTTCTAATCTATTATAAATTTTAAACCATAAATAGATAAAAGGTTTACATATTGATATTACTATTTTTTTTATAGTTTTCATCTTTTTTCTCCTTTTCTCACATAATAAATTAATGCATATTTTTAGTTGCTTCAGCTTTTAATTTTTCTTCTATAATTTCTATAATTTTGTTGGTTACTTCTTGAATTGTCATGTTCGTTGAATCCACATATATTGCATCTTCTGCCTTTCTTAAAGGTGCTACTTCTCTATTAGAATCTCTGTTATCTCTATCTATTATATTTTTTAGCACTTCTTCATATGAGGTTGGAATTCCTTTTTCCTGATTTTGTTTTAATCTTCTTTTTGCTCTTTCTTCTGGTGATGCATCTAGATATATTTTTACGTCTGCATTTGGAAATACAACAGTTCCAATATCTCTTCCTTCCATAATTATATTTTTCCCTTGTGCTATTTTTCTTTGTATTTCTAGTAATCTGTCTCTTACTATTTTTATAACAGAAATTGGAGAAACAAAATTGTTTACATCATTTTCACGTATTCTGTTTGTTACTTCTTCATTATTTAGAAAAATCT
This sequence comes from uncultured Clostridium sp., assembly GCA_964487865.1. Classification (GTDB taxonomy): domain Bacteria; phylum Bacillota; class Clostridia; order TANB77; family CAG-508; genus CAG-269. Next base: position 13,991 of record CAZASP010000011.1, read on the forward strand.
GACCATTTTCGTTCATTTCAATATTTATGTTGTCTAACATGTTTTTGATTTTTTCTTCTTCGTCAATGGTAATTTTTTCTTGCAACATATTTAATGCAACACATCTAAATGTTGCACCTGTGTCTATGTATACAAGTCCCAATTTTTCTCCTATCTTTTTTGTTATTGTTCCTTTTCCACTTCCAGCTGGTCCATCTATTGCAACTACAAACGACACTTTAGTTTCCTCCTTTGAATTTTCCAGATTTCTTAATAATAGTATCAATTTTAACACTAATATTAATACATTATTCTTCTTGATTTGGCACATAAATATTTTTAGCCACTACATCTAATTCAACTACATTCATAGCTGTTAATTTTTCAATTTCTTTTCTAGCCTTTTCTTTAAATTCTTTTAATCCATCCATCACATTGTATCCATACATAATATTAACTTCCATGTAGATTTTAACGCCTTCACCATAATTTTCTACTCTAGTTTTTAATATCTTATAAATTGCTGGTGTTTGCACTGCTAAATATTCTATAATTTGGCGAAATACCAAGTCCGAAATTGTAAATTTTCCCATATAACTAAATGTCGGTCTTATAATTGACTTTTCTGATATATATGGTTTTTGACCTTTTCCTTTTGATTTAAATATTTGTAAAGGATCTAATAAATAACCTGAAAAGTCTTTTTTTATTTCAAATGTTGGTACTGGTATTACATGTTTTCCTTCAGTAACTCTTATTCTTCTTGCTGTTTCCATTTCACTTTTCGTTGCAACATCTGTAATATAAACAATTTCTTCTATTTCTGGCAAACCTAAATTAGCTGCAATTTTTTTCACCATATCGTCAGATGTTCCTAAAATTAATATACTTTGAGGTCTGTACTTTTTTAAAGCTTTAACAATTTCTGCTTTTTCTTTTTCTTCATAAAAAAGAGCATGTTTTACAGTACCCACTTTTGTTGGAGCCTTCTTAGCAGATTCACCAGCTATTACCTGATTGTCTTTAATTAATAAACCATCATCAATTATAAAATGTGTATCTTTTTCACTTGCTACCATTTGAGCTCTATAACTTTTTCCTGTTCCAGATGGTCCTACAAATGCATATACTTTTATTTTATTAAATGGTAAAATTTCTTTTATATCTTTTAATATCATATTATTCTATGTCTCCTTTTAAATTTTTTCTTCTTAGTTGTCCACATGCTGCATCAATATCTGAGCCCAACTCTCTTCTAATAGTAGCTACAATTCCATGTTCATTTAAATAATCTCTAAATTTAATAATATTTTCATTAGAACTTTTATCATATTTACCGTTTTCAATTTTATTAATAGGTATTAAATTTACATGACAAAGCATCCCTTTTAAAAGTTTTGATAATTGTTTAGCATCTTCCAAATTATCATTCTTATCTTTTGCTAAAGCATATTCAAATGAAATTCTTCGATTTGTTTTTGCAATATAATATTTACATGCTTTCAATAATTCTTCTATCGGATAGCTGTTATTGACTGGCATCATTTGACTTCGCTTTTTATTGTTTGTTGCATGTAATGATATTGATAAAGTACATTGAATATTTTCTTCTGCTAACTGATATATTTTAGGGGCTAGTCCGCTTGTTGAAATACTAATGTGCCTTGCACCTATATTTAACCCCTTAGGATTATTTATTATTCGTATTGCATTTACCACATTTTCATAATTGTCTAATGGTTCTCCTATGCCCATAAAAACAACATTTGATATTCTTTCTCCTATATCTTGTTCAACTCGCAAAATTTGTTCTACAATTTCGCCACTTGTTAGGTTTCTAATAAATTTAATTCCTGTTGAAGCACAAAATTTGCACCCCATTTTACAACCAATTTGAGAAGATACACAAATACTATTACCATGATGATATCTCATTAATACTGTTTCTATAGCATTTCTATCTAATACATCTAACAAATATTTGATAGTTCCATCTTTAGATTCCTGTTTTTTTAGAATATTAAAATTGCAAATTGTATAATTAGCTTTTAATTTTTCTCTTAATTCTAAAGATATATTAGTCATATCGTCAAAAGTTTGTACCTTTTCGTCATATAACCATTTAAATATTTGCTCAGCACGAAATGGTTTTTCTCCCATTTGTTTTAATTCTTCTTTTAAATTATCTAAATCATAGTCTTTTATATTTTTCATTTTAAATTTCATTCTTTCCTCGCTTCGTTCAAAGGCACACATAGATATGAAAGTTCTGTAATTTTTTCAAACTATTTCTTTCATAAATGTTGAAAAATAATCAGTATTTGCGAACTTGTTTTCCTACTTCTCTTGGAATTACTATATTTTTTGGAATCGGTCTTTTAGGCACTATTAATTCATCTAGCCTTTGAATCATCTTATAATCTTTCTGGAAAATAAGTGCAAAAAGACCTGTTCTAATTTTATCATATATAGTATGTTTTTTTATAATTAGACTCATTTCAGATGGACTAGACATTTTTCTACTCCTTTAATCTTTATTTATGTATGAAATTTTCTAATAATTGCTTCTTTTATATCTTTAGTACATAAAATCATACAAAGTATAAAATTTAAAATTGAAACACCACTTGCTAACATTCCTAATACTTCGTTTTGCTTTAGTTGTTCTGTTTCTAAAAAAATAGGTAATATGCTTAAAAACACTATAATAAGTTGATAAATAGCATATCTAATATATTTCTTACGACTTACAATTGTTAATACTAACATAGTAAGATTTGCAATAATAATCATAATTGGAATTGCTATGCTTACAGACCAACCCTTCATACCTAATTTATAATCAATATAAAATACTAATATTGATATTGCTATCATTTGTATTAAGATATGTCCTGCAATATTAACGCGTTTTTTTATTGAATATAATACTGTAATCCATGTGTAAATAATGCCACTATTTGCTAAAGCCGCCCATGGAATTTCAGGAGTTGTTAGTTTATTAATAAGAATTAGTATAAGTGCTATTCCAACTGAAACACACACCAATATTTTTATAATTTTATCACTTTTTTTAGCTTTGATTTTTTCTGGATATATCATCTAAAACACCATTGCTTTCTAATTCTATTTTAATTCCTTTTTCCTTTAAAAATTCATAAAATCTCTTTTCAATTTGGTTATTTTGCAAAATAGATGTAAATGTAAAAACCATTTTGTTTTCAAAAGTACAACTTGAACATTTTATTTTTTCAACTGGCTCTGGTGCAATTAACATTGCAAAATAATCAATAAAATCTTTATATTTTCCTATAATACCTATTCTACCTATATTTGAAAATGTTGTAGTTATATATTTTCTAATTTCAGTATAGCCAATTCGTACTAATGGCTTTTTTAAAAATAATGGTATTACCTTTATAAATGGATTAGTTCCAATTTTTACATTGGTTGACATTGTTTTGGTTATTTCTTCTTCTGTAAGTCGTTTAGCAAAATCTTCTTTCACAAAATCTAATATTTTTTCAAAAGTATCTAAATTGTCTTTTTTTATTTGTGCTTCAACAGTAATATAAGAAAAGAAATTTGATATTGTATTAGAAGGAAAATATTTTTTTAAATTCACTGGTATACATATTTTTATAGGACGTTTTCCATTAAATTTCTTATAATTCTCTTCATAAATACTGTAAATTAACACAGCTGTTAAATATTGTGTAATAGTAGCATTGTATTTTTTACTTTCAGTTTTTAAATCTTCTAAATCCATAATTTGATGGATTACACTAATTGCACCTAATTTTATTTTTTCACCTTTTAATGCATAAGCTTTTTTGCTAGATGCATTTGATTTTGCTTTTTTATCATAATTTTTCATGTAGCTATCTTCTGTATTATATTCTATTTTTCTAAGTCTTCTCTCATCTTCATCTAGCACTTCTGGATGCATTAACTCTAAATAGGTATATACTATTTCTCTAAAAAAAGTCGCACCACCATTTCCGTCTGTTAAAGAATGGAAAATGTCTATATTAATTTTATTCTTAAAATATGTTACTTTAAATAAATAATTATTATTTTTCCTGCTATCAATGTATTTGCAAGGATAATCTGTTTCTTCTTCAACTATTGGCGCTTTGTTATTTTCTTCAAAATAATACCAGAAAAACCCTGCTTTCATTCTTACTTTAAAAGATTTATATTTCTCTAGTGCTTGACTTACTGCTTCTTCTAATATTTTAGGCTCAATATTCTCTTTAAAAATAGCTGAAAGGCGAAATACCGTACTATATTTTTTCCCTGTAGATATAGGAAAAATTTTTGCCGAATTATCTAATTTTCTCCAATATAATTTATACAATTTTCTATCTCCATTCTATTGTACTATTAATTCTATGATGTCATTATAACCTTGATTTATTAATTCTTCACTAGTATTTTTTTCTATCATCCAAATATGTTTTGCTTGCTCATATTTTTTAACATTAATTTGTGTCCCAATTTTTTCTGCCTTTTGTTGTAATAATTTTATATCTGGATATAAAATATCATATGTTCCTGTAAATATTGTTATATTTTTTAATTTTGATAAATCCCCATCTATTGGATTAACTAAATAGTTGTTAATTCCATCTTCACCAGCATAAGAAAGTCCTGCAATCTTTAAAGTTTCTTTATTTAATTCGCTATCATTTTTCTGTAATTCCTCAATTTCTGGATTTTCTAGTCTGACATCTAACCATGGTGAAATTAAAATAGTTTTGCTTGGCATTTGCAAATTTTCTTCTCCTATTTTTTCTTCTAATGCAAGACCTATTCCTCCACCTGCTGAATCTCCCATTACAATTAAGTCGTTAATGTCAATTTTATCTATTAACTCCTTATAAAATGGCACTACCATTTTATATACATCTTTATAGTTATATTTTGGTGTTAATGGATAGTCTGGCATTATTAAAGTTGCACCTGTATCTTTAACTACTTTTTCTATAAATTCCCAATGCTTGTTGCTAACCTCTGCTACATAAGCGCCACCATGAAAATATAATATTTTTTTATTTGTACTTTTTTCATTTTTTGGCTTAACTATAAATATTTTTCTTTCCATAAATTGTTCTTCTTGTATTTCACATGTTGGTATTGTTTCTTTTGGTTCTTTGCCTTCTATATCTGCTAACATATAATATGATACTACTGCAATTATAATTATTATAGTTGCTAATAATAGTCCAATAAGTATTTTTCGTTTCATTTCTATAATCCCTTTTTTGTTTTTTTATATTCTATCATAGAATGTTATAAAACTCAATGATGACAAATAAAAATTAGGCTTAAATA
>CAZASP010000011.1:19406-20464 GCA_964487865.1 uncultured Clostridium sp.
TTTTAGCTGAAAAATCCTCTTTTTTTGACTGGTGGTTGCTCATTCATAGTTTTTGCTAATTGTATTAACAAATCTCTTTGTTCTTTAGTTAATCTTTTTGGAGTTTGAACTATTACTGTAAAGATGAAATCTCCAGTGCTATTATTTGAATTAACAGCTTTAAATCCTTTATTTCTAATAGTAAATTTTGTACCTGTTTGTGTACCATCTGGAATTTTATAAGTTTCTTTAGAGCCATCAACCATTGGTATTTGTAGGTCTGCTCCCAAAGTTGCTTGTGTAATAGTAATTGGAATTTCGCAAAATACATTATTTCCTTTTCTTGTATAAATATTATGTTTTTTGATTTTTACTGTTAAATATAAATCTCCTTTTGGACCACCTTTTTCTCCTGGTTCTCCTTCTTCTCTTAAGACAACTGTTTGATTATTGTCAATTCCTGCTGGGATTTTTACTTTTATTTTAGGTTGTTTTCTTACTGTTCCTTTTCCATGACAAGTTTCACATGGTTCTTTTATAACTTCTCCTGTACCATGACAAGCACTGCAGGTTCTTTTTGTTTGCATTTGTCCTAAAATAGTATTTTGTACTTGTGTTACTTGACCTGTACCATTACATATAGTACATTTTGTAACTGATGTTCCAGGTTTTGCGCCTGTACCATGGCAAGTATCACAAGTTTCATCTCTTGTTATTGTAATTTCTTTTTCTATTCCTGAAAATGCTTGTTCAAATGTTATTTCTATGCCTAAATTCAAATCAGCACCTTTTCGTGGGCTTGTTTGTCTTCTAGATGATGTTCTTCCTCCAAATCCTCCTCCAAAGAAGGAAGAAAAAATATCACCCAAATCTCCAAAGTCATCAAATCCATCAAATCCTGAACTTGTATAAGAATAATAACCTCCTTGACCTCCAAAAGGTCCTCCGCTACCGCCAAAACCTTGTGGACCATCAGGTCCAAATTGGTCATACATTTTTCTTTTTTGTGGATCAGATAATGTTTCATATGCTTCATTTACTTCTTTAAATTTCTTTTCGGCTTCTTCTTTATTATTTGG
>CAZASP010000012.1:0-19685 GCA_964487865.1 uncultured Clostridium sp.
TGTTCCATTATTGAGGTATATAGCATGTGTCCATGATTTGCTACTACCATCATTAATAACACACTAATTGCTAATCTATATACTCTGCTTTTTATAATTCCTTTAAAATATTTTGAGTTAAAGTAGTTTACTGCTATTACCGTATATATTGTTGCTGTTATCTTCATAACATATGTTACAGCAATAAAACTATTAAATTTTCTACCTACAGCTATTGCAATTAGTGAAAATATTCTTGTTGTAACACCAAAATAGCCACCAAATAAGTTGAATATTGACTTAACACCTTGTTCTAATGCTTCTTTTAAAAATATTGGACCATCTTCAGCATGGATAAATGGTTGCCATATAATCTCTGGACTAAGTGATATTATAAATACAAGACATACAAAAAATGTAATTAATAGCCATTGCCATTCTTTTATATTTTCAATTTTATTATTAATTTTTGAGATTTTTTCTTTAATATTCATTGATGTTTCTTGTATGATATATTTAATAACTTAAATACACTATACTCTCCTCGTATTATATATTTATAGTATTTAAAGTCTACTATAAAGACTTATGCTATAATTGTTTTAGATACTGTGGATTGTTTAAACTCTCCTACCACTTGATGGTTTTAGAAAGGCTACAACCACGGCTCTTTGTATATTTGTTAATCAGTTAGATACCGCATGACGGTTTATTTAGAACGAGGTTACAATTGCAAAGCATTACGTGGTCTAAAACAGTATCAATATTTTACAAAGGAAGTGTTTTTATGATTTTTGTTGGTATTGATGTTGCCAAAGATAAGCATGATTGCTTTATTTCTAATTCTGATGGCGAAATTCTTTATGACTCATTTACGATTACAAATAATTTAGAAGGTTTTGAAAATCTCTTTCAAAAGATAAAATCCGTTTCTAATGATTTAACTAAAGTAAAAGTAGGTCTTGAAGCCACTGGACACTATAGTTACAACATTTTGGGATTCCTTCTTAATAAAAACCTTACTGTATTTGTAATTAATCCCTTACATACTAGTCTTTACAGAAAAAGTCTAAGCCTTAGAAAGACTAAAACAGATAAGGTTGATTCCAAAACTATCGCAACGATGCTTATGTCTGATGTGAACTTAAAGCCCTACTCAACTCAATTATATCACAATGAAGAACTAAAGTCACTATCTCGTTATCGTTTTGATAAAATTCAGAATCGTGCAAAGTTAAAAATTTCTATCGCTCGTCTTGTTAATATCCTTTTCCCAGAATTAGAAAAATTATTTTGTTCTATTCATTTAACTACTGTTTACCAACTTCTTAGTAATTATCCTGGTGCTTCTTATATTGCAAATGCTAATTTAGATGAACTTTCAAATATTCTTCTTTCTTCTTCAAAAGGAAGATTTAATTATTCAAAAGCTAAACTAATCAAAGCTACTGCTCAAAATTCTATTGGCTCTGTTATGCCTGCTAAATCACTTGAGTTAAAGCATACAATAAAACTTATTCAAGAACTTGACTCCGAAATTAAAGAGATAGAAGAAGAAATTAAAGTTATTATGGATAAAATTAATTCTCCTATCTTGTCTATACCTGGTATCAGTTATCGTATGGGAGCTATGATTTTATCTGAAATTGGTGATTTTTCTAAATTTGATTCACCAGATAAAATACTTGCTTTTTCTGGACTATCTCCATCTACCTATCAATCTGGAAATCTTGATTCTACTCATTCTCATATGGAGAAAAGAGGTTCAAGATATTTACGCTATGCTTTATTTAATGCAACAAAATTTGTCTGCAAATGGGATCCAACTTTTAATGCTTATCTTGCTAAAAAACGAGCCGAAGGAAAGCATTACAATGTTGCAATTTCTCATGCTACTAAAAAGTTAGTACGAGTTATGTTTCATCTTGAAAAAACAGGACAAGCTTTTCTAAAAGCAAGTTAATCTTTCTGCTGTTCTAATTTTTTTTGAGTGTCTACAGACACTCTATTTGTCATGCAGTTTTCAATGTGCAAATTAATCTAAAACTTTTTTAATTTTTTTTAGAAAAACTATTGACTTTTAATAGTTAGTCTTTCACTATTTATTTAATTTTTATATTAACTATTCTATCTAATATTTGTATTCCAGTTGCTAACATTATACATTGATGTTCTATACTTTCACTATGCAAAGGAACCATACTTAAAAATAGTAAAGCTTCAATTAGTTCAATTTTTTCTATATCATCTTTTATAAAGTTTTTAAATACATCTAAAAAAATATCCATTAAATTAAACTCACGTTTATTCTCTAAAATTTCAAACCAAATATCATTTTCTTCAAAATTGGTTTTTACTTCAAACATATCTTTTATAATGCAATCATATTTGCCATCAATACTATGTAATAATTTTGCTAGTTCATATCTGCTATCACCATAAATATCATATTTTCCAAATTTTCCTCTTGGATCAATAACCTTTATAAAGTTAAAATTATTATCAACCATAATATTTGCAAAGCAAAGATCTCCATGTATAATATTAAATTCTTCTACGTCATACAACATTTCTGGAATTATCTCTTTTAAGACTTTTACAATATCATTTAAAGATTTATATTTAATACCATTTATTTTTATCTCTTTTTCAAAAAAGCTATTAAACAATTCGTTTTGCCTTTTTAATTTCTTAAATCTATTTAAAGTTTTTGTATAATACATTTCTTTTAATGATTCTTTAATGCCTTCATCTTTAACTCTATACCTTTTTAAGTCATTGCAAATAAATAAAATTCTTTTAAATATATCTCTCCATTGATTAGCAGACAAATCGCCAAACAAATACAATTCGTGAATTGTATGGTATGAGTAATATTCCATTTCTACATATGGTTTTTCATAGTTAATTGAATAATTATATATTCTTGGTCTTATATATTCTAAATCTGTTGGCAGTTTTAAATACCATAAAATCTCTCCAATAAATTTATCCTTATCATCACTATATTTGTATAGCACCCCCCTATTTTTATCTATCTTTATATGGTTAAAGTTTCTGCTTTGTACTTCTAGTTTAGAATTATAATATTTATCAGCATGCCCTATATCAAACCAATTGTGCGTTTCAATTGCTTTCATAGGATTTGTTTTACTATATAATTCTAATGCATAATAAAATGTATTCATTTGTAGATTTCTTTTTGAAAAAGCTTTTTCAAGACACTCTTTAAAATACTTAACATTTGATATTTGAAAAACGCCAACAAACAAATTCATTTTATCTGAAACATCAATTCTTTCTTTGTCATAAATCTTGTTAATTACACCATTTTCTTCTTCAAAAAAAGTCCATCTATCTGATACATAATCTTTTGAGTAATAATAACAATCTTCTTCATTTTCAAAAATATTATCTAAAACTATTGTATCAGCAAAATTAATGATTATACTTTCATTTTTTACATTTTCTAAACCAGAATAAATTGTATAACCTAAATCTTTCAATTCCTTTAAATCTATAATATGAAGCTTTGCTTTATTATATGCTGATAATCTCTGATGAACTTCTTCTTTTTTTTCATAGCATATAATTTCAAAACTTTTACATACTTCATTATATTGTTTATATAGATAATCAAAAACTATGTCTTGATTTATTGGATATACAATTGATGGTAACTTTCCTACATTCCATAAATCTTCTGGCACTAATTTTGCTGTAGGAATTATAACTTTTTTCATTTCTTTCCCTTCTATTTTTCATACTTTTTAATATATGAATTTATTATATTCGGTTAAATATTAACATAAATAAAATGTTGTGTCAAGATTGTTTTTTTTCTGAAATTTTCATATCATTTACAATCACAATTAAAATGTGTTATAATAGCAATAGTTCTATAGATTTTTAATATTTTTTTATTTTATAACTCCAACTACATAATAGACTGTATATCAAAATATAAAAAATATAAAAAATCTAAAAAAGCATAAAAAGGGAGTATTTTCATGGCATTTGATGGAATTGTAACAAAAGCAATAGCATCAGAATTACAAAACCTTTCAGGTAGCAGAATAGATAAAATTTTTCAACCTAACAAAAACACAGTTTTATTAGGTTTCTATTTAGATGGTAAAAACTATTTATTAAACATAAATATAGACCCAACTAACTATCGAATTCACTTAACTACACACTCTAAACCAAATCCTAAAATAGCACCAAACTTTTGCATGATACTTCGTAAACATCTTTTAGGATTACACATAAAAAATATTATCACTAACAATTTAGAAAGAGTTGTAATTATAGACTTTGAAGAGCTTGATGACATAGATGACATTATATCAAAAAGGCTTATTATTGAATTGATGGGAAAACATTGCAATATCATTTTATTAGATGAACAAAACATTATTATAGATAGCCTAAGGCATATATATAAAGAAGATACCACAAAAAGTATTGTGCCACATGCAAAATACACATACCCTACTACTACAAAATATAACTTCTTAGATTGTTCAACTTTTGAAGACTTCTATGAAAAGATTTCTTCAAAAGCAAATATCAGTGATGTTTTTAATGGCTTTAGCAAAACTTTTATAGAAGCCTCTATTAATGAACTTTCTATAGATACTACTAATAAAAGTAGTTTAAATGATTTATATAAATATTTAAAAGATATTATTAACAGAACTGATAATAATTTGCTAGAATTCAAAACCATTGAGCATAAGAAAAAGGACTATTACTTAGTACCAAGTAATACTGCAGAATTTGAGCCTTTTCATTTAAACTTTTTCATAGATGATTTTTACTATGAAAAGGAATCAAAAGAAACTTTTAAATCTTATCGTGATAGTATCTTAAAAATGATTTTAAGCATATTAGATAAATATAAAAAACGACTTTTAAATATTAACGAAAAGCTTCGTTCTTGTGAAAATATGGAGCAATATCAATTATATGGTGAGTTAATTACCGCTAATTTGTATAAAATAAAAAATGAAAATCTAAAAGAAATTACATTAGATAATTATTACAATAACGAGAAAATTACTATTCCATTAGACGAAAAGTATACACCTGCTGTAAATGCCAAAAGATTTTTTAAAAAATATAATAAGCTAAAAAACACATTAGAAATTGTAACTGTTCAAAAAGAAGAAACTTTGCAAGAATTAAGTTATATAGAAAGTATTATATACGAATTAGAAAATTGTACTTCAATAGAAGACGTTTCTGAAATATTTGAAGAAATCTCAGAAAATGTTATTTTTAAAGAAAAAACAGAAAATCTAAAAAATAAGAAGAAACAAAAAATTAAAAAAACTTTGCTTACCAAAAATAAAAATGTTTCTTTTAATCCACTAAAATATAAAATTGATGGATATACCTTATTAGTCGGAAGAAATAATAAAGAAAATGATTACTTAACTTTAAAATTTGCTAAAAAAACAGATTTATGGATGCACACTCAAGACATTCATGGTAGCCACGCTATTTTAAAATTAGACAATAGTAATTTACCTAATGACAACATTTTAATAAAATGCGCTCAAATAGTTGCTTATCATAGCAAAGCTAGAAATTCTTCTAATGTACCTGTTGATATATGTGAAGTTAAATACGTAAGAAAACCTGCAAATAGCAAACCTGGTATGGTAATTTACAGTAATCAAAAAACTTTATATGTAGAACCAAATAAAGAGGTGTAGATTGTTCTACACCCCTTTTAGTTATTTTATATTAACAGTAACATTGTTAAAATAGTAACCAATATTACTTCCCCTTGTGTCCACTCTTTTGGTAAAATTTCTAATTCACTATTTCCATCTTTTTCGTTTGTGGTTACTACTTTGTAGTAAGATACATCAGTTGCTTTAAAAAGTACCTCTATTGCTTGTGTATTATTTACAGCATCATGTTGTATTTCTAAATAATAATTTCCTACTAAAACATCTCTTTTAGTATATAACTCTATTTTTAAATATTTATCACTAATGGTTTCCGTATTATTAATAAGACCCCTAATTCTACCATTAACATAGGTTGCATCTGCTTGATAAATAGTAACTGCTGAATTATTATCAACTCTATCTATGTCTTTATAAGTAGAGTTTAGCCCTACATTAATTAAAAAATCTGAAAGTACAAAAATTCCTACAAGTATTAGTATATATATTAGAAATTTTTTTAATGTATCCATTTTATTTCTCCATTTCTATTTTCTACTTCTAATATTATACCAGATTTTCCCTAGAATTTCAATACTTCTATCTCTTTTCCTAAAAAAGTAGAATAAATATATGTATGATTAACCTTTCTGTTTAATGCCTGTTCTAAAGCCTGTTTATATAAAATTAACTGCGTTTTATATTTGTTAATTAATTCTTCTTCTGTTTGTACAAAATCAGTTTTGTAATCTAATAAAATAAGTTCATCATTACTATTTATATAATATAAATCAATAATTCCTTGTACCAAAATTTCATCTGTCACTTCCTCGCCATAAACTTCTTTAGCTGGTATGTTAATATAGAAAGGTTTTTCTTTTTGGATTTCTTTAGCAGATTTCATTTCATTCCATATCTTTGTTTGTGTAAATTTTAAAACTGCATCTACATTTATGCTGTCTGCTTCAGTTTGTGTTATAATCTCTTTATTTACTAATTCTATAATTAATTCTTTTATTGTTTCTAAATTATATTCCTTATTTATATTAAGTTTTTGCATACATAAATGTAATAATGTACCTTTTTGCGCACTAGTTAGTTTTAAGTTTTCCTCTTTTTGCTTGAATTTTGGTAATGGAAAATTAATATCTATTTGCTTTTGTTCTTTTTGTTTTAGTTTACTAACAGATGTTTTAGTTGGAATTTTAGTAGATAGTTCATAATTGTATCTATTATTTAAAAGTTTTTCTATTTCTTCTACCTTTTCGTTTTCTACTTGTGTTTCCTCTACTTTTTTTATAATATCAATTTCCTCTTTTTTTATAGATTTGCAAAAATCTAAAACTTGCTTTTTGGTATATACATTAAAATCTACGTTTTCTTTAAAATTCATGCTATTAGAAAAATATACTAATAAAATCCAGTCTATAAATTTAATATATTTTTTGACTAATATAGGATTTAATTTAGATTTTATCTGTTGATATGTTTTTAACTGTTCTAGCATTTTTTCTTTTTGTTTTTCATAATCTTTTTTAATTCCTGTAATAAATAGTTTTTCTTTTGCTCTAGTTAGAGCAACATATAGAATTCTCATTTCTTCAGATAATGTTTCTTCATATAACACATTTCTAATAGCACATTTGCTTAGGGTATCATATTGCACTTGTTTTTCATAATCTATATATTTTACACCAATTCCTAAATCTTGATGTAATAATATATTTTGATTTAAATCCATTAAATTAAACTGCTTCCCTGTGCTAGATAAAAATACAACTGGGAATTCTAATCCTTTGCTTTTATGAATACTCATTATTCTAATTACATTGTCATTTTCGCCTATTATTTTTGCAGAGCCCATATCTCCACTGCTTAAACGCAATTTTTCAATAAAATGTATAAAATTGTATAGTCCTTTAAAACTTGCTGTTTCGTATTGTTTGGCTCTTTCGAATAACATTTTTAAATTTGCTTGTCTTAAAGTTCCGTTTGGCATAAGTCCTACATAATTATAATAGCCAGTATCTGAGTAAATTTTCCAAATTAATTCATCTAATGCTAAATATTCTTGTTCTTTTCGCCATTGTATTAGTTGTTCTAGAAACTTTTCAATTTTCTTTCTTAATTCTTCATCAACTGATATCTTTGCCTTTTGCATGCATACATAAAAATTATCTTTTTTATCTGCTAAACGAATTTGAATTAATTCATCATCTGTAAATTTACCAATATTTGACCTCATAACTGTTACTAACGGAATATCTTGTATAGGATTGTCTATAATTTTTAACAAACTCATTATTGTTTGAATTTCTATAGAATCCAAATATTCTTGAGAACTGTCAGAAAATACTGGCATTTGTAAATTCAAAATTTCTTGCTCATATATTGGAGCCGTTTGTGATGTCGTTCTTAATAAGATTACAATATCTTTATATTGAATGTCTCTATATTTTTCTAATTTTTTATCCCATACCTGAAATTTGCTTTCTATTAATTTGTTTATTTTATTTGCTACAAATTTAGCCTCTAGTTCTATATCTAACAAGTTCTCTTCTTCATTGTTTTCGTTATTTTCATCATTCTCGTCAATTTCATTGTTAGGGTTTATAATATCAATTTCTATTTTTTCATTTTGATTGTTTTCTGGATAATTAGCACCCAAGTTTAAATATTCTTCTTCTGTATAGTCAATATTACCTAGATTTTTGCTCATGATAGCATCAAAAATTGTATTTGTAAATTCCAATATATTTTGCTTACTTCTAAAGTTTTTGAATAACTGTATTTTTAAATTTTCATTTTCTTTTTTGGTTTCCTTTTTTTGATATGTTTCATATTTATTTAAAAATAATTCTGGCATGGCTTGTCTAAATTTATAAATACTTTGCTTTACATCACCAACCATAAAAATGTTATTTTTTCTTGATATTGCAGTTAATATATATTCTTGTACTAAATTACTATCTTGATATTCATCTATTGCTATTTCTTCAAATTTTTGCTGGTATTTTTTAGTTACTTCTTCACAATTTTGTAAAATGTTTAATGCAAAGTGTTCTATATCGCTAAAGTCTGCTATATTTTTTTCTCTTTTTTGCTTTGAAAACTCTTTATCAAATTCTAAAATTAAATTCTGTAATTTTAATAAAATAGTATACATATCATATATGTCTTCGTTTGCTTCTTGTGATTTGCAGATAAGTGTTTTATCTAATAATGCAGTTAATTTTTTCTTTATTTCATCTCTAGTTTTTTTTGCTTTTTCTTTTAATTCTGATTCTATTTTTTGTCTTGGCCAAGTTATAAATTGTAAATTTTCATATATTTTATATGCTTTATCCCAATTGTCTAAGTTATTTCTTAGGTTTTCTAATTGGTCTATATCACTTCTAATTGTTTGATAAAATTTTTCTAATTCTGGATCGGCATCTAAACTTTCTTTGACTTTTTCTAATACTGAAATATCATCTTTTAATTCTTCGTCTATACATTTAAGCAAAATATTACCCCAAGGAGTTGCGCTAAAATCTTCATTTCTGTTTTCTTTTATATTAAACATTTCGATTTTTTCTTGTAACCACTTTTGTGGATATGGATTACTTTGAATATAATTATAAATTTTTAGTATTAAATCTTTTAATGGTGTGTCATCTCTATAACTAGTATATATATTTATTAATTGCAAAAAATCTTTATCCTCTATTTCATATTTTTCTTCAAAAAGTTCTTCTATAATTTCTTGTTTTAATAGTTCTATTTCTGTTGTATCAGCAATTCTAAAGTTAGGAGATACATTTTCTAGTTCATAAAAATTATTTCTTACTATATCTAAACAAAATGAGTCTATTGTACAAATACTTGCCTTGTTTAATAATGTAATTTGTCTTTGTAAATTTTCATCTTCTGGATTATCTTCTAATTTTTTGTATATTGCATCTAGTACTCTTTCTCGCATTTCAGATGCAGCACTATTAGTAAATGTTACTACTAACAATTTATCTATATCTATTTTTTCATTTATTATTTTATTTATAATTCTTTCTACAAGAACTGCAGTTTTACCACTACCTGCTGCTGCAGATACTAATATGTTAGCATTTTTTTCATATATTGCATCTTGCTGTTCTATAGTCCATTTTACTTCACTCATTGTTTTCTCCTTGTTTTTTGGTTGTATTTTATCATTGTTTTTATTTTTTTACAATAGAACAAAAAAAGCAGAATTTTATCTATTAGATTAAATTCTACCTTTAATTCTTAATTCTCGTTTACTTTTTCTTTTCTTCATCCAAGTATTGATTAATTTGCTTTAATATATCATTTGTTCTATCTATTTGAATTTCTTTTGAATTTGCTTCTAATTTTTCTTTATTTGAACTCATTGCCTTTGGTAGTTCGTTTTCGTTTAAATTAACTGGTTTTGTGCTTTTTTGTGCTTTTTTTCCTTTTGTATCAATATCTATAGTTTTAGCAATTTTTTGTAAATTTTCCTCTTCTACTTTAGTATCACTAGATGGTTTTATTTTTATATCATTACTACTATTGGTTTTTTTTTGTAATTTCTTTTTTTTATGAGAAGAGTCTGGGTTTTTTCCATAGTAGTAATATCTTTCTTCATATTTTTTAGTAGATACAGGTACTTTATTTAATACTACTCCTGCTAATTTTCCACCAACATTTTGTATGTTCTTTATAACTCTTTCTAAAGCATCTTTTTTTGTATAATTATGTGCTGTTACTATAATGGTAGAATCTACAATTCTAGATAGTATAACAGAATCTGTAACTAATTCACAAGGTGTACCATCAATAATAATAATATCACATATATTTTTTAATTCATCCAATAATTGAATCATTTTTGTTGAAACAAGTAACTCAGAAGGATTTGGTGGTACACTTCCTGCTGGCATTAAATATAAATTTTCTACTTCTGTTTCTTGTATATAATCTATAATATCTTCTGATAAATTTCGATTTCCTTCTATTTCTATTTCAGACAAACAGTTAGATAATCCTGGCTTTGGTATTCCACCAAATATAACATATTGTCTTCCTTTTCTCATATCTGCATCTATTAATATAACTTTTTTTCCAGCTTGGGCAAAAGTAACCGCTAAATTGGAAGCTACCCAACTTTTTCCTTCTCCTGGAAGAGTAGAACTTACTAATAAAGTTTGCATTTTTTTGCTTGTATTCATAAATTGGATATTTGTTCTTAATGTTCTAAAAATTTCTGAAATAGGAGATTTCGGATCTTTATGTGCAATTAATTCCTTTCTCATTTTCTTTTCCCTCCTCTTTCGTTTTCAAAACTTTCTATTAGAGGAATCGAAGCTAAAACTGCTACTCCAAAACTTTTTTCTATCTCTTCTGCTGTTTTTACTGTAGTATCTAACATATTAGAAATTAACACATAACCTACTGCTACTACAACTCCTATTATCATAAATATGGCAATATCTCTTGCATGATTTATGTTAGATGGTGCATTTGCTGTTTCTGCTTCATCCACTATATGAACATTATTTATATTATAAATTTCTTTTACTTTTTCTGTAAAAACTTTTGCAATTTCATTAGCTATTTTAGATGCATAAGTTGCATTTTCATTAGAAACCATTATTTCAATTAATTCCGTATCTTTTACTGAACTAACTTGAATGTTATTTCTAAGTGTTTCTTCACTAATATCACTCATACCAAGGTTTGAAATAACTTGTCTTAAAACATTTTTACTTTTTACTAATTCACTGTAAGTAGATACTAACTTTGAATTTAAGGTTATATCTGTTGTTGTAATGGAATTTGTTGTTTCTGCACTTTCTGATGTTGCTAATACAAGTGTAGTAGAAGAACTATACATTGGCATTACAAATCCTGCTGTATAGATAACTCCAATTGCCATAAATATTAATATAATAAGTATGATTTGGATTTTTTTATTCCAAAATATATTAAGTAACTCTTTTAAATCTAATTCTTCCATGATTTTCTCCTTCTTTTTAACTTCTGTGACTTTTATATTTTACACTTTTTCTCTTCTATTGTCAATTAGATTTTTCTCCCTCTCTACTTTTCATGCTATCTATTAAATTTCCCAATATTATTAAGCTTATCCCTACTCCTAGCATGATATATCCATAAGTTGATATAGTACCCATAATGTCATTTATAACTGCTCTTAAAGAATTAGAAACTGAACTGTTTAGCAGTGTTATAGTATCAATTTTTACTTTTGCATTAACAAATATATTAATTGCTACAAACAATATTCCTGAAGATAAAATAGATACTCCTATACTTGATATTCCTTTAAATATTCTACTATGACAAATAGCAAAAATTATAATGACAAGAACTAACATACTTATTAATAACACTTTATTTGCTAAACTCGTATATTGTAAGATTTTCGCATATCCATTATGTATTTGTTGCTCATATTCTGTATGTGTCATAGTTGTTTTATATTGTTCGCATATTTTATCAATATAGGTCTTTATTGCAACACTATTAGTTTTAAGACCTGTTTTTCCTGCTACGTATTCTTCTATATTGTTATTCAAATTAGTTTCAATTTCAGTTACATCAATTTCTTCATTTTTTCCGTCGTAAATATTATCAATAATAATATTTACATCTTTTTTTACCTTATCTTCTGTAATTACATTGTTCATAACTTCTTCTTCAAGTCCTGATTGATCAATGTAGTTTCTAAAATTATTTTCTACTTCTTGATATATTCCATTATAATATCCCGTTTCTTCTAACTTTGTAAGTGTATACTCCTTACTTAAAATTGTGGAAGTAGCAATATGAAGAACCACAAATGCTATTATAACAACTGTTAACAATATAATTAGAATATATCTTATAATTAATGGCAAACCTTTCATTTACATACCCCCTAATCTATTAATTCTGCATATACTACATATCTTTGTGTTGTGTATCCAACATACACAAAAGGATAACAGGTATATATCATTAAAATTTCTTTTTCTTTTTGAATTGGTAATTTATATGTTTCATTTTCTTGCACTATTTGCATATCGTATATTCTATATTTATATTCTCCATAAGACGTTTTTACTGTAATTTCATTTCCCTTTTGTAATTCGGAAAATCTTCTAAATACTTTTTTAGAATTATGTCCCATGTAAATAATTGAGCCACCCTCACCTGGAAAATAACTTCCACCTGTATGACCCACACGTGCACCCTTTATAATATCTAATGTATCCCCATAATATACTGGTAAGTCCACATCAATTTTTGGTATTTGAATAGTTGCATATTGAGTTCCATATTCAGGATAAGTACTTAATCTTTTATCCTCTTCTATTAAATTTGCTTCTTCTACAGGTTCTTTGTTTTCTATATCAATAGACACTTTACTTATTAGTGAGATACCTTCTTCTATTTTATCACCTGCTAATAGAAAAATTGCCCATACTAGTATCCCAGTAATAAAGAAAGCAACTATTACATTTAAAATAGTTGCCTTTAATGTCTTACTAAAATAATTATTATGCATTAGCTGATAATCTCTTTTTTGTAGCAACTGTTATAGCTGTTGCAGCTAGGGCAATTACTGCTACTGAAGAAACAACTAAAGCTATATTTACTTGGCTACCTGTTGAAACTAAAGTATCGCTTCCAAATGAGTTAATCCATTTTCCATCTTTGTAAACATCAATTCTTCTAGCTTTAAAATCTAATGTAACACCAGCTATATCAGCAGCTCTTAATGCTAATGCTTGTAATTGTCTTTGCACATCTTCTGGTAATGAATGATAATTTCTAGCATTATGTGCTATCATTATTTGTTGAGCTTGTCTTGCCAAATCTAATATTTCATTACAATCAGCTTCTGATAGTGGGTATTGTCTTAAATATTGTTGCATTTTTACTCTATCATTTTCTGTCATTCCATAGTAAGATCCTATTGCATATAATTCATCAGGTAATGTACTAGAAGTTGCTGCATTTACAACTGTCATAGCAGACATCATTAATATTATAGCTACTAAAGCTATTGTTAAAACTTTTTTCATTTTAACTCCTCCTCTTTCTACTGTTTTTACAGTGTTTAATTAATTTATTTTAAAATTTTAATAACTAAAATCTAAAGTTATTGTATCATACATTATTTTTTTTTACAAGCTTTTTTTTATAATTTTTCAAAAAAATTTTTTTTTACTTTCGGGTTCCTATTTTATGACACTCTCTTTTTTATTTTATAGTAAAGTCTCTCCATTATCACATGAAATAACTTGCCCAGTTATACATTTTGAAGAATCACTTATAAGAAATATTACTATATCTGCAATCTCCTTTGCTGATAAAATTCTTTTTCCTTGCAAACCGTCTGAATAAAGGTTTTCTTTATCATTAATTTTATTAATGTTAGAACAAGTTACACCTGGCGCAATTGCATTAACCCTTATATTCTTCCCTAATAATTCTTTTGCTAGTACATTGGTTAAATAATTTATTTCTGCCTTTGAGATTGCATAGGGTCCATCTCCATATTTACATCGTATTCCTTCCATTGAGGATATCATAATAATATTTCCATTTTTTCTTTTTTCAAAACATTGTACTATTATTTCTCTAGTTGCAAAATATAATCCAGTCAAATTTGTATCTATTATTTTTTTCCAATCATCTATATTACAGTCATTATAATATAAATATTTATAAATTCCAGCATTATTTACAAAACAATCAATTTTACCATTAAAGATTTTTATAATTTCTTCAACTTTTTCTTTTGCTAACTCTACTTTTGAAATATCCCACTCTATAGTTTTGCAATTTAACTCCTTCTTTACTTTATTTAATTTTTCTGTGCTTCTTCCTGTAATTAGCACTTTAGCTCCTAAGTCCATTGCTTCTTTTGCAATTTCATATCCTATACCAGATGTTCCACCAGTTACTACTATATTTTTACCTTGTAATAAGTTTGGTCTATGGATTTGATTTATTTGTAAGTATGTTACCCCCCCCCCCGCATTTTATGTAACTTATAAGATTTTTAATATATTTTTTTATCATATTTATCATTCCTTTTCTCAATATTATTTCTATAATAAGGTTTCACCATTATCACATGAAATAACTTGTCCAGTTATACATTTTGAAGAATCACTTATAAGAAATATTGCTATATCTGCAATCTCCTTTGCTGACAAAATTCTTTTACCTTTTGTATATTCTAAAAACACATTTCCTTTATCACTAATCGGATTTATATTAGAGCATGTTATTCCTGGTGCTATTGAATTTACTCTTATATTTTTATTTAGTAATTTTTTTGCTAGCGAACGTGTTAAATGGATTACTCCAGCTTTTGATATCGCATATGGTCCATCAGTACATTGTATGCCTGCCATTGAAGCAATCATAATTATATTACCTTTTTTCCTTTTTTCAAAACATTGTACTATTATTTCTCTAGTTGCAAAATAAAGTCCACTTAAATTTGTATTCATTATTTCATTCCAATCTTTAATACTACAATCATTATATTGTACTGGCTTATAAATACCAGCATTATTTACAAAACAATCAATATTTCCTTCAAATAATTCAATAACTTCTTTCACCTTTTCTTCTGCAACTTTTAAATTAGAAATATCCCATTGTAGAATTTTACAATTCAATTCATTTTCTATTTTTTCTAAAGTATCTTTATTCCTCCCAGTAATGAGTACATCTGCACCTAAATCTATTGCCTTTTTTGCTATTTCGTAACCTATACCAGATGTGCCTCCTGTTATTACTATATTTTTACCTTGTAATAACTTTTCACTATGTATTTGATTTATTTCAAGGTATGTTATTCCACCCTTTTTTATATATTCTATAACATTTTTAGGTCTAATATACTCTATGAAATGCTTAAGCTTTAAAAACATAATTAACTTGTATGATATATTTAATAGCTTAAATACACCATACACTCCTTTCTTCATTTATTTTTATATTAATATTTAGTATAATCTAAATGTGGTAACTATGGACTTTTAATTTTTCTTATAGCTTTGACTATTTAAGGGAGTGTATTGCCACAGTTTCGTTTTTTATTATTTAAATGCTTAGATATTCACTTGTTTATTCTGCTCATAATGTTGTAAAGTACAATCAAACTTTTAGAAATTATTATGAACTTAAACGTTCTCAAGGAAAGTCTCATTATTGTGCTTTAGGACACGTTGCTCATAAATTAATTCGTGTCATATTTAAAATATTAAAAGATAATGTTGCTTTTAATTTAGATTAACTAAATATTTAATTTTCAATGTGTTCAGCCGTTTTTAAAAAATCATTAAAAAAACGGTTATTAAAGTTGACTTTTTTTTCTATCCAAAAAATTTTTTAAAATTTTTCAAAAATCTATTGACTTTTCATAGTTGGTCTCCCTTCTTTAAAATAAATTAGTAATTATCTTTAAAATAAATACTATCTAATAATCCTTTACTAATTTCTTTTTTTACATTTTTAAAACAATATCTATACATTTTATTTCCAAGTGCAGGTACTGTATATATTGTTCCATCTTTTGTTACTACTCCACCTGCACATTTTGCTTTAATATTTTCTTCTATGCTATATATTATCTTTACTTCATCATTTTCAATGTCATATTCATATATATTTTTGCCATTTCCTGGTATGCCATAAATTTTTCCATTAATACCCATTTTTGTTCCGTAACAACCTGATACCCCTATTTCTTTGTGTATCATTTCAGTGGTTTTGTTTCTTACGTCTATTTTTAAAATTCCTTTTTCATTACTTGAGAATCCATAAATATTTCCATCTTTTGCAATCACAGCATCAAAAACCATGGTACTTATCTTTTCACCTATGAAAGAAATTTGCTCTGTTTTTGTATTTAGTACCATTATTCTTCTATTTCTCTCTGGAAAAAAATAAATATTATTATTAGGGTGTAATATTCCTGAAGTATACCTATATCTAATATTTAATAGTTTAGGTGATATATATATTTTTTTGACTTTCTTATTTTTTATATCAATTTTTAAAATATGGTTATTATCTCTAGGTGGTTGAAAGATAATCCATTCTTGCACTTGAACTCCACCATAGTGATGTTCACTCTTATAGTTTAACCCTAAATCAATTTCTTCTACTTTATTTGTCTTTACATCTAAACTTAATAACGTATTTGCAGTTCTTGGAAATCCATAAATTTTCCCTAAATATTCACATCCTCCTGTCCACATAAATTCTTTGTTTTCTTGCTCTATTGGAATATAATCATACTTTTCATTTTTTGTGTCAAACACCAAAAATTTATTAATTCCATTTGGTATAAAATAAATTTTATCATTGTATTCTACAGCTCCAACCCATTTTTTCCCCCCCTCTTCAACTATTTGTATTTCTTCTATTTTCTCCACATAAGCATTTTTGTTTTCATTAAATAAATTTATTAAATTTTTATTTATTTGAAATTCGTCCTTACTTTTATTAAGTTTATGTAATTCAATTTCGTCAGGTATAAAAGAAAACACCTTTGCTAATATTCTTTTTACCATTTGCATTGCTCCTTTACATTCCTTTTGATTTTTGTAAAATAATACAACTAATTCCATCATTTAACTCCATTTTACATTATTTTTTATGACTTTTGCCGGAACTCCTGCAACTATTGAATTAGGAGGAACATCTTTAGTAACAATTGCTCCTGCTGCAATAATAGCTCCATCTCCTATATGTACTCCCTTCATAATGATAGCCCTTGTGCCTATCCATACATGGTTTCCAATTATAACTTCCTTACTTTTTTCATGTTTTCCATCTTCTATTTTATGTGCGTCTGTATCTCTTATAATAACATCTCTTGCTATTGCTACGTCTTCTCCTATTTCTATTTTCTTGTCACAAACAATTTGAACAAAGCCATTAAAATAGCCACTACCCATTGTTAAAGTTGCATTATCAAATATTCTAATATCACTACCAAAGCCAATAAAAAAATTATTATTTATATTTAAAACTGAATTTTTTCCCATGCTCAGTCTAGTTTCCTGCTTTGACTTTTTATTTTCTTTAGTTCCAATACTTAATCTCCCTTTACAGTTTATTTGTGCTGTCTTATCAAGCACAACTCTTGCATACTTATGGCATACTATTAACTTTTTATTACTTATACTCATATTAGTATTTTTTCTGTAATTGGTTTTTATTGTATTTATAATTTTCATATCTGTAATTTTCATTTCTTCCTCCTAAAAACTTTTCTATACATTAATCTAAATTTTTTTATAACTTTTTTTAAATTTTTATTTGTTGTGATTTTTATTTTTATTTTTTCTTTTAATTTTGGTTTCGGGAAAAAGTTTTCACTTAACTCTTTATAACTCATTTTATCAATATTCTCAAATACTTTTTTTCTTTCTTCTGTCATTTTAACTGATTTTTCCATACAAACATTTTCTGTAAAAATCTCTTCAGAAATAACTTCTTCATATTGAATTTTATCTTTAATTTGCTCAAACAGTTCTTTTCCTTTTTTTGAGTTTAATAAAATCATAGAAGTACCTTGATCATTATCTAACTTTGGATTAATATTTTCAATTCCCCAAAAATCTGCTAATGTAATATCAGCACTTCTAGGCAAACTTTTAAATTTGCAGTCATAACATGACGGTCTCATAAATGCATTGTATTTTAGATACCCCACCATATAAGAATCTACATATCTACTCCCTATATAACTCTCTCCATTTTCAAAATCTATTTTAGTTGAAAAATTATGCCATCCATAAGTTTTGTTTTTAAATTTAATTTTTTTAACTTTAGAATTATATTTTTCTTCTAAATTAGCAATATATTTTTTAAAAATTTTGGGAGAATTCATTCCTCTGCAAATAAAATCACAAGTATATAAATTTTCATATTCTTTGTTTTGTAAATAGTTATATAACCCTGCAATTTGACATGGACTACCACAAATTAATACTTTTTTTCCTTGCTCAAGCAATTCTTTTATTTTCTTAAATGTATTGTTGATATCACTTTGCAAATATTTTGAACTCCTTAACTTATCAATATCTTTAGCATCTGATGAAATATAATGTTCTACCAACCAATCTTTATTATATATTGCTCCACAGACATATCCTTTTTGATTATATATTGTTTTAGCCAATTCTGAAAAAATGCCTCCAGATGTACTATCTAACCTAACGCCTTTATTCTTAGTCCAAGCTGCTATTATTGTCGGCTCTTTGTTATTTTGTTCTTTTGAAACAGGATTATTAATTGGACAAACCTTTTCACATAATTCACAATTAATACATTTTTTCATATTTACTCTAGGATATTTAAAGCCTTCTTTATCTTTCACCATATCAATTGCATTAACTGGACATATATTAAAACAAGCACTACAGCCTGTACAATCTTTCTTGTCTTTTATTTTAATCATTTTATTCACCTTACATTCTCAAAAATTTAGCATTTTAGTTAAAGATTACTCTTTTCTAGCAAATAGTCAACACTCATTCGACCCTTTTTTATGTTTTCAATAACTACTTTTTAATAGCTTTGTTTTAGTTTCTTTTGAATTTATTTTTACATCAGTTATAATATGGTTACTTATTTGTATAACCATATTTATATGGTTTATTAGCAATTGCTTAGTTTATTATAAACTTGTTTTATTATATCATATCTTAACTCAATTACTTTTTTGTAAAATTCTTTTCTTTCCTGTATCATGCAATTTATATTATCAATAAAATTGTCAATCTTATCAATATCAATTTTTGGATAAATTTTTAATATAGCTTTATTACATTCTTCGTTTTTCAAACTCCTAATATAAGTCAGATAATTTATTTTTTTACCATTTTCTTTGATACATGAGTAACAATTTATTGCTATATTTTTCAATTCTGTGTCGTTTAATTTTTTTATTTGCCCATCATCTAACATTGGATTTAAACATGAACCACAATCATATATTGGAGAAAATGT